>JAEYUA010000151.1 GCA_023433755.1 Bacteroidota bacterium
GGACTGTACCCGTTTTTGTTGAGTGCTTCCATGATCACTTCAGGAAATTTCACCACGGCTTTTTTGAAGACCGCCTGCCCGTCCATATTCGGAAATACCTGTGCATTATCAATGATGGCATGGCTCAGGAACATCTGTCCCATTTCCGCATTATCAAAACTCGCCAAACCATCCTTCCAGTAGTTGGCGTGAGAGCCCGGGTTGTACATAGCCAGCACTTCGGCCTCACTTCCGTCGCTGTGCAGGTGAGTGCTAAGAATGCCGCTGTTCTCTTCATCTGTTGCCTGCAACACTACAGCTCCGGCGCCATCACCAAAGATCACGGTAACATTGCGGCCCCTGGTGCTGAAGTCAAGCCCAAAAGAATGTTTTTCACTGCCGATCACCATGATGTTTTTGTACATCCCGCTCCTGATGAACTGGTCGGCCACACTCAACGCATAAATAAAGCCACTGCACTGGTTGCGAACATCCAGCGCACCAATCTCTTTCATTTTCATGGCACGCTGAACCAGCACACCGCAACCCGGAAAATAATAGTCGGGTGACAGAGTAGCAAACACAATGAAGTCAATATCCTGCGCAGTGATGCCGGCCCTTTCAATGGCCATTTTAGCAGCTTCAACACCCATGGTGGCGGTGGTTTCACCGGTACGGTCGGCATACCTTCTTTCTTTTATACCCGTGCGCTCCTGTATCCAGGCATCACTGGTATCCATGTATTGGGTAAGATCATCGTTGGTCATTACCTGCTCAGGCACATACATACCAATTCCCGCTATCCTTGATTTTGGCATAACAATCGTTTGATTAAAAATAGTGATAGTTTTAAATCAGGGTTGCTAAAATGGATCAACAGGCTGGAAAATATATAATAGGGTTTGGCATACTTGTCATTATCACAGGCATCATCATATATTTTTTTCATGATAAACTCAACTGGATCGGCAGGCTCCCTGGCGACATCCGCATAGAAAGAGAGAATAGCAGGTTCTATTTTCCCATAACCACCATGATCCTTTTCAGCCTTTTGCTCACACTCATTGTCAATATCATCAGGCGGTTTTTCTAAAGCAGTTCAATATATTTATAGAACTAACTGCATTACCATGACCTCACGCCGGGATTTTCTAAAACAGTCCGCTGTACTTGCGGCTGGCAGCCTGATCAGCATAGAAAAATTCAAAACCTTTATTGCCAAACCATCATCAGTTATTGTGATCGGTGCCGGGTTTGCAGGGTTGTCAGCAGCATCGTATCTCAAAAAGAAAAAAATTAAGGTTACTGTCCTGGAAGCACGAACCCGTATCGGTGGAAGGGTTCATTCCATGCGGGTGCCTGATACGGATTGTGTCATTGAACTAGGCGCTGAATGGGTGGGCAAATCCCATGAAAGGATTTTAGAGATGTGTGAAGAATACAAATTGGAATTGTTCAACAACCAGTTTGAAACCCATCTTTTATACAAGGGACAATACCATGGCAAGGGACAATGGAAATATTCGGATGAGTGGGACCTGAAATGGAAGAAACTGCTGGAAAAATACAGCACTATGACCTTGCAACAGAAGAAGGAACTGGATAAATATGACTGGTGGCGTTACCTGGTCAACAATGGCTGTGAAGGAAGAGATCTTGATATCCGTGAATTGCTTGATAGCACGGATTTTGGCGAAAGCATCAGGCATGTATCTGCTTTTGCGGCACTGGCCGAGTACGCGGAGAGCAGTGAAAAAAATGAAATGGATTTCAAGATACGCGGGGGCAATGTACACCTTGCGCATAAAATGGCTGAACAGGTGGGCTATGAAAATATTCTATTGGAACATGGCGTCACTAAAATTGAGCAGGGTTCAGGCAAGGTGAAGGTCCATTGCATGAACGGAAAAACCTTTTTTGCTGATAAGATCATTTGTTGCCTTCCCACCTTTGCAATGAAAAAAATACAATGGTTGCCAGGGCTTCCTGCTGAAAAGATCAATGCTTTGAATGCGCTTCAGTATGCCCGCATCAACAAACACCCTGTTTTATTTAGTGAACGATTCTGGCCGGAAGATTTTGATATGGCCACCGACCTGCCTGCGCATTATTTTTATCATGCCACCAAGAACCAGCCAGGGGACAAAGGTGTTTTAATCTCCTATACCATTGGTGACAAGGCCGCGGTCATCGCCAACCAGGAAGAAACTTTTCACCGCTCCATCATTGCAGAAGCATTGAAACCCGCGTTTGGAGATGTCAGCAATAAAATGCTGCAGCACTGGAATTACTATTGGGGAAATGATACCTATTCCATGGGCGCTTATGCTTTGTACGGGGTTGGACAATGGTTCACCCTCATGCCGGTATTAAAAAAGCCTTTCATGAATACTTATTTCGCCGGTGAGCACCTTGCAGAGTGGCAGGGATTTATGGAAGGGGCGATCAATACCGGAGAAGAAGCGGCAGAACTGGTTGCCGGCTGAAACAGGTGAATTGATGCCGGTTTGTAAATGATAATAGAAATATAAAGATTGCCCTTTTCTCTTTTCCCCGCCTGATTTCAACTACCTTTGCGCTCCCTAAAAACAGCTACGGGCTGTGAGCTACGAGCTGAGAGGCCTCTGTATTTTACGCTTCCCACTCCAACTCCAGGCTTCATTAAGTATATGGAAATCAGAAACATAGCAATTATTGCCCACGTTGACCATGGTAAAACCACCCTGGTAGATAAGATCCTTCACGCCACCAAAACCTTCCGTGAAAACCAGGAAACCGGCGAACTCATCATGGACAGTAATGACCTGGAAAGAGAAAGAGGTATCACCATTTTCAGTAAGAATGCGGCCGTTACCTATAAAGGTGTCAAGATTAACGTGATCGATACCCCTGGTCACGCCGATTTTGGCGGTGAGGTGGAACGCGTATTAAAAATGGCCGATGGTGTCTGCCTACTGGTGGATGCATTTGAAGGCCCCATGCCCCAGACACGTTTTGTATTACAAAAGGCACTCCAGCTCAACCTGAAGCCAATTGTGATCATCAATAAAGTAGATAAACCTAACTGCCGTCCTGATGAAGTGCATGACGCGGTTTTTGAATTATTCTTCAATCTTGATGCAACTGAAGAGCAACTTGATTTCCCAACATATTATGGCTCTGGTAAAAACGGCTGGTTCAATGACAGCCTTACACCAAGTGAAGACATCACGCCTTTACTGGATGGCATCCTGAAACATGTGCCTCCACCCAAAGTGAGCGAAGGCTCCCTTCAGATGCAGATCACTTCTCTTGATTATTCATCCTTCCTGGGCAGGATTGCCATTGGAAGCGTTGCCCGTGGTGTGATCAAAGAGAACCAGCAGATCGCGCTGATGCAGGCTGATGGTGTGATCAAAAAACAAAAAGTGAGAGAGCTCTATGTTTTTGAAGGCATGGGCAAAAGAAAAGTAACTGAAGTTGTAGCCGGTGATCTATGTGCTGTTGTCGGACTTGAGAATTTCAATATCGGTGATACTATCGCTGATGTTGACAATCCTGAAGCGCTTGAAGTGATCAGCGTGGATGAACCCACCATGAACATGCAGTTCGGCATTAACAACTCTCCTTTCTTCGGAAAAGATGGCAAGTTTGTTACCTCACGCCACCTGCGCGACAGGCTGATGAAAGAAACAGAAAAAAACCTCGCCCTCAGGGTTTATGATACAGACAGTGCAGATAGTTTCATGGTCTATGGCCGTGGTATTCTTCACCTGGGTGTATTGATTGAGACCATGCGCCGCGAAGGTTATGAGCTGACAATCGGTCAACCACAGGTGATTGTAAAAGAGATTGACGGTAAAAAATGTGAGCCTTTCGAAACCCTTGTGGTAGATGTGCCACAAGAATATGCATCAAAAGTTATTGACCTGGTTACACGCCGCAAGGGTGAAATGCATGTGATGGAAACCAAGGGAGATATGCAGCATCTTGAATTTGATATCCCTTCCCGCGGACTACTGGGATTGCGTACACAAATGCTGACCAACACCGCTGGTGAAGCTGTAATGAACCACCGCTTTAGCGAATACAAACCCTGGAAAGGACCGATCCCCGGCCGTAACAATGGAGTGCTCATCGCGAAAGACAATGGTACCACTACTGGTTATTCTCTTGATAAATTACAGGACCGCGGTTATTTCTTTGTTGACCCGGGAGAAGAAGTTTATAAAGGAATGATCATTGGTGAGAACAATAAGCCCGGTGATATCGTAGTGAATTCCAATGAAGGTAAAAAGCTCACCAACCACCGTGCAAGCGGTAGTGACGCGGCTACCAACATCCAGCCCAAAAGGGAAATGACCCTCGAGGAATGCATGGAATACATCCAGCAGGATGAATGTATCGAGGTTACACCCAACAACATCCGTATGCGTAAAGTGATACTGGATGAAGAAGAAAGAAAAAAACAGCAGAAGCGCCTGAGCGCAGAAGCAGTGTAAAAGATAGAGCCTCCGTGATTGGGGGCTTTTTTTTAGCTGCAAGCGGCTAGCTTCGAGCGGCAAGACTTTATGCGGATAGTCGTTATCGAGTATTAGGTGCAAGGTGCAAGGATCAAGGATCAAGGAACAAGACCTTATGCGGATAGTCGTTACTGGTTATCTTCATTATCAATATTGAATGGTAGAATAAATTCTCGAAGCTCGCAGCTCGAGGCTCGCAGCTTCTCCATGGCAAACTGTTTGCAATTACTCAACTATGCTTAGAATTTATACAGTTCTCATCCTTCTTGCTGGTCTTTCTGCCTGTAATGACCCTAAGGCTGGAAAGGATATGAATTATTCGTTTGCCTGCCTTGACAGTGCCGTTGGGGGCAGCCAGGTGAACCGGACACTGGAGAAGGCAGGGGATTTCATCCGGGATGTGACTGTTGATGCCGATAAAATTACTGATGATGTGCAGTCGCAATACGGTGCCGCCTTTCATAAAGACGCCATCGAATCCGGCACTTTCAAATTATTAAATGATGCCACCATCATTACCAATTTGAAAGCAGTATTGACGGACCTGCTCAGGGTGCGCCAGGAGCCTTCCGCAATTCAATACGAGATTTATGCACTGGATGATACCAATATCAACGCTTTTACCTTTGGCGGCAGGATCTATGTAACAAAAGCCATGTATGAAAAATGCAAGGGCAAGACGGCTTTGTTGTATGCGATTGTAGGCCACGAGATCGGGCATTCCGAAAAAGGTCATATCAAAAAAACCATCCAGGATATGATGGTGGCCAATAAGATCTTTGGCGAGGCCAATGGCACCACGGCTTTCCAGGTGATTCGCACGCTTACCGGCTCTTTCAACCAGAAAAACGAACTGGAAGCTGATTATTACGGTACGGACCTGACCTATGCCCTGGACCAGGATATCTGTGCGGCGGTTTCTTTCTGGAACGAAATGTCGGAACAGGAAAACCAGTACAGCCGGCTGGAAGATTTTTTCCGCAGCCATCCTTTTTCCAAACTCAGGGCGGAATGCCTGAAGAATCATATTACCAGCAATTTCAAAACGAATTGTGCTACGAGCTGGTGATAATTCCCTGGCTATTTTATTGAATGCTTATTTAATAAGCAACTACTTACCGACTTCCCGTCCTAAAAAAATATAGACATAGACAGTAAGTAGCAGTTGCAGGTCGATTTACATTTTGTCTATCAAAAATTGTGATTTAACAATTCACTGACAGCAATCACAGGCTTCTGGTTACCTTTGCAGCATGAAAACCAGGGCTGCCAGGTGGATATTCTTTCTTCTTATCGCATTGGTGATCGCAGGCCTTACTCCTGCAGAAGCGCAGTGTTCCATTTGTACACGTACTGCTGAACAAATGGGAGAAAAACCTGCTAAAGGATTGAATGCGGGTATTATGTACCTGGCTTTTACTCCACTACTTCTCATTGGCTTCATTGGCTACCGCTGGTGGAAGCATAATAAAAAAGATTAACCAGCATCTCTTCTTTGCGTGGTCTTTGCGTACTCTGCGAACTTTGCGGTTAATGTATTTAAGTATAAGAAAAAGGCAAGGCCGGGAAGGTAGCTTTCGCTGAAGCTACAGCTACCAGGGAACGGTAAGTAGTTAACTAAACTAGTAATTTCATTACAATAATTCACTACTTTACCTTCGTCCTGGTTACAAGGTTCATTCCATTCTCTCAGCCCTTACTTACCGCCTCCCCGCCTTCCCGGCTATATTCATCCGAATTCAAACCAGCCTGCTCCAAAAAATACTTCGCAGGTGAAGCTGGAAATTTTTCTTTGAACAAATCAAAAGATTTGCGACCCATTTTATGCCAGTCATCCCGGCAGGCCCAGGCCAGGCTCATGATCCTGTCAATCTCCTCAGGCGAAGCATCCTGACATACCCAGCCATTATTATTGAAAATAGACCACTCCGGCATGTCACCAATTTTGCTCACAACCACGGGCCGGCTCATGGCCATTGCTTCCACCACCGCCAGTGGCATCGCATCAATATGCGTGATCTGTAAAAGAATGTGCGCTTCTTCCAGTGCCTTTTTCACATCATTCACATGACCTTCAAAAAATATTTTATCAGCCAGCTTCTTTT
>JAEYUA010000173.1 GCA_023433755.1 Bacteroidota bacterium
TAGTTTTGTTTTCAATTCATAACAAACAAACCAGAACAAAATGAAAACAAAACTATTGATCCTTCCGGCCCTTTTTATTTTAATGCTAACTCAAGAAACCTCGGCGCAGAATATTGGTGGTGTAACAGATGTGAAAGGCATGAATTTCCTTAACGTGGGAATTGGTCTTGGTACTTATGGTCTTTCAGGCACAGGTGGTGTACCACTCACTGCTTCTTTTGAACATGGATTCACAAAGAATATCAGCGCGGGTGTTGGAATCGGTTACGTGCAGAGAAAATATGTGAGCAGTTGGAAATACACTTATTTCCTTTTCGGTGCAAGAGGATCTTATCACCTGAATGAAACCCTGAAACTGGCCAATGATAAACTGGATGTGTATGCAGGTCTGGGTTTATTGTACAGGCGCTACAGTTTTAAATACACTGAAGACAACCACGAAGATCTGAATTCCAGCGGTGGTGATGTGGATTTTGAAATTCATGCCGGCGCACGTTATTTCTTCAATGAAAAACTGGGCGGATTTGCAGAAGTGGGTTATGGAATTTCTCCCCTGCAGCTCGGGCTTGCAGTGAAACTATAAAAGTATTTATTAATTTCAAGGTGAAAAGCTACTGGCAACAGTAGCTTTTCTATTTTAGGTGTGGAAAGGAAATATAGTAAACATTGAATGCGGGTATTCAAATGAAAAGCCCGCAAGCAAGAGGTACCAGGGCCCAACTCCCATTCATTTTTTGATACTATAAACAAACTGATGCTGAAAAAATTACTCCTTGTCCTGGTGGTCTTAATAGCAGGTGTTGTGATTTATTTTATTTCAGGAAGTGAAGTAACAAAGCAGGTGGATTCCTTTGTTTATGAACTACCATTTGAAAAAGGCAGATCTTTCAGGGTAGTACAAGGTTATGGAGGGAAATTTTCGCACAAGAATAAAGCGGCGCTCGATTTTGCCATGCCTGTCGGCACACCCATACATGCTGCAAGAGGTGGTGAGATTTTTAGTTACAAAGACGACAGTGATGCCGGTGGGCCATTTTCCAAATATTCAAGGAAGGCTAATTATATCATGATAAGGCATGATGATGGAAGTTATGGTTGTTACTGGCACCTGCAGAAAAATGGTGTTGCTGTTAGGAAGGGTAAAGTTGCAAAAGGACAGCTAATCGGGTATAGCGGCAATACGGGATTTGTACTGCGGCCGCACCTGCATTTTGCAGTAAAAAAAGTATTGAATTATGAAATGAATTCTTTTATACAGACACGGTTCAATACCTCTGATGGCATCCTGGTCCCTGCTGTTGGAAATAGTTACACAAGACCAGTAGACCAATAGCGAAAGGCCAATAGCCATCAGCCTTCCCCCTGTGAGCCCAGTCCGCAAAAAACCTTACCTTGTTACCAGGTTTCATGATACTCCAGTTCCAGATACCATCTCCGCGGCTTCGGTCATTCATTGATCATTTCTTTTTGATGCACATTCAATTGGAAAAAGGGCAGGAGCCGGTACTGTGTCCATTCCCGCCAACACCGTTGCAGTTCATTGTTTTTTATCTTGATGATCTTGTAATAACCAGGAAGGAAGGGGAGGCGGACGCGGTGGTGCGTCCCAGGTGCGTGGTAGTGGGGCCCCAGGCTACATTAATAAAATTGCTGGTGCGTGAGAGTCACCGTTGTTTTGTGATGGCTTTTCATCCCGGCGGTTTATACCGCCTTGTTGGCATGCCCATGAAAGAATTGTATGATGACGGTATTGAAGGCGCTGTTATCCTGGGCAGGGAAATAGATGCTGTGACCGAACAATTGCAGGAAGCAGGCTCATTTGAGGAAATGGTAACCGTAGCTGAAAAATTCCTGGCAGGAAAATTATCTACTATTAAAGCAATGCTTCCATTTGATCAGGCCATGCAGATGCTAACCCTGCAAAATGGAGCTATTCCCATTGAAAAGATCGCAGCTCATGCCTGCCTGAGTCTTCGCCAGTTTGAACGCACCTGCCACCAGCGTATTGGTTATTCTCCCAAGTTTTATGCGAGGCTTACACGGTTCTCTACCGCGTACCGGCTGAAAGAATCCACGCCCTCCCTTTCATGGACCGGTATTGCGCACAGTGCGGGTTATTATGACCAGATGCATTTTATCAGGGATTTCAGGGAGTTCACGGGTATTACACCAACGGGTTTAGAAGTGGAAATGAAACGCAATCCTTTTCCCATGCAAAAAGGGCTGGTATTGTAGTTTGTCGTTTTTGTACTATGATGAAAGGATTGGTTGCGGCTAGTTTTGAGTAAAAAAGATCATGAAAAAATTCCTGCTTCAAACCTGCCTTTCACTTGCCTTTTTTTCCCCCCTCCTTACGCAGGCGCAATTCCAAAAACTGGATTCACTGGACAAATCAGGAACAAAGTTGTATTACAGCAAAGGTTATAAGGAAAGAGCTGATAAGCTGGCCGCTCTTGTTAGCAGTGCAATCAACTATAATAATGCATTACTTGGTTTTAAACCGGAAGTAAGTCTGTTAGTGTTGTCCAAGGAGGATTGGGATCTATATACAGACATGCCCGTTTTTGGCATGCCTCATTATACCAGTAATAAAGTACTGGTGGTAGCGGCACATAATAATGATTTCTGGAAAAGTTTCATTCCGCCACTGGAACAACTTCCACAGGAGCTGGCAAATAACATCAAGGTGGTATACCAGCAGGAAGGTGAGATCAGCATGCAGGCATTTTTTGACCAGCTGGCCTTGCATGAACTGGGTCATGCTTTTCACCAACAGGGAGGCTTACAGATGCAACGCAAATGGATGGGAGAATTTTTCTGTAATGTTTTTTTGCATACGTATATCGCGGAAAACAAGCCTGGGCTATTGCCTGCATTGAAGGTGTTTCCGGAAATGGTGGTGGCAGGCGGTGCCCCGGGAGAATTTACCAGCCTGGATCAATTTGAAAAATACTATAATGAGATTGCTACAAAGCATCCCCGTAACTATGGCTGGTACCAGAGCCGTTTTCATGTGGAGGCAGGGGTGCTTTATGATAAAGGAGGTAAAGAAGTGCTGGTCAAATTGTGGAATGCCCTGGAAAAGCAGGAACTGATGGATGATGGGGCGTTTGCGAAATATTTATCAGCAGAGGTACATGAAGGGTTAGGGCAATTGGTGAAGAACTGGTAAATGATCTTAACCTCGGCAAACGACCCGGTAAAAGACAGCACAACTGTAACTAAAAAAACTCTGGTCAGTAAAAATGTTTTTCATATTATATAAATTAAATATTTTATGTAATTTGTAAGTGTAGTTATACAAAGCCTTTAACTACACTACAAATGATTTTCAGGAGTTATAAACCATCCCTGTTGTTAAGCAGTTATGTTGATGTAATCCATCTCCGCCATTTTATATTTCCTGCTAATGGAAAGATCCCATTCAAGCCATATCCACCCAGACCTGAACAATGCCTAACATTTTATGTGAGGGGTTTCGAACTCACTGAATATAAAAGGGAAGGTATAGTGATTCATCGTCCACGGTCCACTATTTCGGGTCAGTATACTCATATCATCAACCGTAATCCTTCTGCTGAGTTTTTGATGATTCTTGTGGTGTTCAAAGGAGGGGCACTCAACCGGCTGACGGGGATACCATTCACAGAATTTATGAACCTTGCTGCTGATGCGGAATCAGTTCTCGGAAATGAAGTAAAATATCTTAATGAAAGGCTGAACAGCATGGAATATTATGAGGAAATGCTTGGGCAGGTAAATCTTTTTCTGGAAGCACTGGTAAAAAAAGCGACTGCCGATGTTTTGCCAGTAGACCGGGCGATTGATTTTTTATTAAAGAATGAGCATTCCATTTCCGTTAAACAACTTTCAGAGATTAGTTGTTTGTCAGCCCGGCAACTTGAAAGAAGATTCATGGAAAGGACTGGGGTGAACCCGAAAACATTTCTCCGGGTGCTACGGTTCAACCGGTCCTATTTTCTGCACCTGCGTCATCCATCTAAAACCTGGCAATCCCTGGCAACACATTGTGGATTTACAGATTACCAGCATATGGTTAAAGATTACAGGGAATTTACAGGTTCTTCACCGGCACAGCTTTTTGTTAGCGAATCAAAAGCCCCCGAAAGGGTGCTTGGCCTGGCAACCTGATGATCCCTGTAATCTTTTTTTATTTTTTGAAAGGGAGGTTCGCAATGTGATTCCCGGTAAATCTTCCTAAAGTAATACCATCATCTGTTGCGAACTGGTAATTCAATCCACTTAAGACCCTGCTTTTCCCAACATCATCCAGCAACTGGTTAAAGGTGGAATAAGTATAAGTACCATAAAGTGTTTTTTGGGTTGAATCGAGGAATGAGTATGCTGTTCCAAAAGCTTTTTCAAGTATGACTACAGACGATGCTGCAGCCGCGGTAGAAACGGCGGGGTAAGCAGGGTGTTGCGGGGTAGGATACAGTGTATTCCAGGAATTGTGGCTTAAAACATCGCGGATATAGGTGATGGGTCTTAATAAGGCAAATTCAAATTTTTGATCAAATGCCGCAACTATTGCATCGTGCATGGCCATTCCTTCCTTTGCAAGAATGGTAGCAGCATCTTCCAGGTTACGGTTTTCTTTTTCCAGGATCTGTGCTGTTAGCTTTAACATGTGGGCCGGTGTATTCAAATTTGTTCCAACAAGATCTCTCCATGACTGGCTTACCTGGTTATCAGCCGCGGTTGCATTATTTGTATTTTGATAGGTTGCTAATGCGGCTGTATGAAATGCAGATCCTGGTGTGGTGGAATAAGGTATGGGCTGAAGATTAGGGAGTGCGTTCAGTACATTAGGAACGAAAGTCCTCAGATCGCCCTGGCAGGCGCCTGCGGCTGGGAAAAATCCTGGAGGTGTTGGCGTCCAGTTTCCAGGTCCGCCCAGAGGTGTATAAGGGGGGCATGGTGCAGGTGTTCCGGCAGATGTAAGTGTGCCGTCAGTTTTACTCCAATCATAAATTATATCAGCCACCTGGCGGCCAAAAGAAATTGATTTTTGTAGTTCTTCGGCACTGATTAAGCTGGTGAACATTGTAAAAAAAGAGTCTTCTAAGTGAGTGATGGCAGGAAGGTTTGGATTAGGGTAATCTGATACCAGTTTGGATGCAATACGAGCCAGTGCCGCATTGGCTGCTGCCGGCCAGTAATAATCTTTCTTCTTTTCAAATGGAATAATACTTCCTGTTAAATGGGTATAGATTGATTGATAGGAGGGCATTCCCGGGACTACGGATTCGTAAAGAGCTACACCGGTATAGGCCATGATCCTTGTGGTTTGCGGTGGAACATAGGGATGGGTGCGGGTAAGTTCTGTTAGCATCTTGTACCAGGTGGTTGCTATCTCTGCTCCATATTGTTTTGTGTGCGGAAAGGCATTTTGAGGATCCTTCTTTGTACAGGCTAATAACCCTGCCACGATAAATAGAAGCAGGAGGGGTGATAAACTGTTTCTCATTTTTACTTCGGTTTTTGAATGAAACAATCATTGAACCTTATAAAATTGATTTGAATTAAAAGGGTGAGATGGTAAGAATGCGACATTCTGAAATTAGAAAAGAAATTACCTGGACGCCTGGTATGAGTGCATGGAAAAACCTAAAAATTATGTCGTGTTTATACCACTAACCGGTAGTATAAGGGTTCAATTTTGATAAAAATCTTTCATCATGAAGTATATCAAAACCTGCCTGGCACTAGGCCTCTTCATTTTATATGGTGGTTCAGTGAAGTCTCAGAAAAATGATATTACCCTGGTCATCAAAAGCGAACACAAACAATTGTTCCAAGAAAGTGGAATGATCAACGATATTTTAGTGAGTGAATTTAAGTCCAAAATTATTGATTTAAATAAGGGTATAGCAGATGCCATCCGCAAGGATATAAAGGATATGAGTGGCCAGGCCATGCATGCAGATAGGATCACGCATTCAATTTATCCATACGTCAGATTAACTAACTCGGGAGATAAAATATTCCTATCCTTTTTTGCAACTTCCAACCACATAAATTTCAAGGTCACAACACCAGACATTGCTTATGGAGTAGGCATTGGAGAATATAATGATCCGGCAGTGTCCATATCTTATGATGTCCGTGCTGATTTTGAACTGAAGCAGGGAAGTAGTAGCGAAATGATCAAATTCATAAGTCCGGTATGGTCTGTGAAAGGAACTCGTTTGAAAGCAAGTAACCTGCAGAAGCTTTCATTGGAAAAAGATGAACTAGATCAATGGTATAACTATACAATGGGATTTTCTTTCAAGCCAGTGTATAATGCTCTTTTCGATGTTAAGGATGAGTTGAACAAATACATCCAGGAAGTTTTGAAGAATCCCGAACTGCAAAAGGAGTTCGAAATTGATGAAAACCGGCAGGTAGAAGTGATTGCGGAAGAAAATACTTCCCGGCTTGTGTTTCAACATAAATTCAGTGAAACAGGTTATGTTAAGCGCACCACTAACAAAAAAGCAGATGTATTGGTAGAGAATAAGGTAACGAACCGATCAACAACACCTGTGTCAAATTCTCCCGGGGATGTCAAAAAGAAAAACCAGGTGATGAATACTTCTAAAAAAAATCCGACTCCCAAACGCAAAAATTAGCCTGTTTTTGTCCTGGTACACAATTGAACAATAATTCGCAAGGAGAGAGGCAGGTATTGAATAGTCGCCCATTTCCTTACACACATGAATGCTCGAAATTTATTTTTGAATTTCGAGCATTCATTGACCATTGTCAATTCACCATTCATCACACAATCGTCACCTCAATCCCCAACCCCTTCAATGTCTCAACCATGTGTTCTGAAATATTCTGATCGGTGATCACCTGTTCAATATCCTCCAGGCCACAAATGCGGCCGAAACCACGCTTACCAAATTTGCTGGAATCGGCCAGCACGATCGTTTTCTGGGAAGCGGCAATCATTTTTTTATTAAGCTGTGCTTCCATCATGTTGGTGGTGGTGAGTCCAAACTCCACATCAATACCATCTACACCCAGAAACAATTTGCTGCAGGAAAAATCTTCCAGCATTTTTTCAGCATACATACCGGTTGCTGAAGAAGAGGTTTTGCGTATCTGCCCGGGAAGCTGGATCACTTCAATACCGGGGTGGTGCACCAGCTCCATCGCCACGTTTAATGCAGCAGTGATCACGGTAAGCTGGCCTTTGGGTTCAATATTTTTCGCAAGGGACAAAACGGTTGTACCGGAAGCGATCAGAATACAATCATTGGGTTCGATCATGCGTGCAGCCGCTTCACCAATACTTGATTTTTCCCCGGAACGGATCTGTGCCTTTTCATTCACCGGTCGGTCGGCAGTATAGGGATCCGTGATCGTACCACCACCATGGGTACGGAAAAGCAGTTCCCGATCCTCAAGCTGTTTTAAATCCTTTCTGATGGTAACTGAAGAAACATTCAACGCATCGCAAAGGTCAACCACCTTTACACTTCCTTCTTTTTTCAGCTTTCCCAGTATGTATTGATGCCGTTCCGTTAATGTAAGCTGACTCATGGTTCTACAATTTAATTGAGAGCGGGCTCAATTTCAAAGCTCTTTTGATTGAATTACGAAATCTTATAATTTCCTTTCAAAAATATTTCGTTTTTAACAAAAATGGTTATAATTGCTTTCGATTTGCTTGTGAAACTGCCTAATTTGAAACAAATCGAAACTGCTTAAGCATGAATGGAAGGTTGAAAAATAACCATATTCTCAACAGGGAAGCCCAGTTACAAACTGCTTTTGACACCTCTATTACCTGGGATGTGATTGTGATTGGTGGAGGTGCTACCGGGTTGGGAATTGCAATGGATGCCGTATCACGTGGATATAAAACCATTCTTCTCGAAGGTTCGGATTTCGCAAAAGGTACCTCAAGCCGCAGCACCAAACTGGTTCATGGTGGTGTACGTTACCTGGCACAGGGCGATATCAAACTCGTACGGGAAGCCAGCATCGAAAGGGGACTCCTCTGCCGCAATGCACCACACCTGGTGAAGAACCAGACCTTCGTTATTCCTATTTATACTTACTGGGACCGGTTGAAATATACTATCGGGTTAAAATTATACGACTGGATCGCGGGGAGACTTACACTGGGTTCTTCGGTTTTTATTTCCCGGCGTAAAACACTGGAAGCGCTTCCCGGAATTAAATCAGAAAATTTACTGGGTGGTGTTTTGTATCACGACGGGCAGTTTGATGATTCAAGACTGGCCATCAACCTGGTTCAAAGCATTGTAGCCAATGGCGGCTGCGCTATCAATTATACTAAGGTCACCGGTTTATTGAAAGATAAGGATGGAAAGGTCAGTGGTGTGATCGCGACTGATACTGAAAACAGATCTGAATTAAGATTGAATGGGAAAGCGGTGATCAATGCCACGGGTGTTTTTGTGGATGACATCCTCACAATGGATAAGCCGGGAGCAGAAAAAACAATTTGTGTAAGCCAGGGTGTGCACCTCGTGCTTGATAAAAAATTCTATCCTTCCGAGCATGCGCTTATGATTCCCGAGACCAGTGATGGTCGTGTACTGTTTGCTGTTCCCTGGCATGATAAAGTGGTGTTGGGCACAACCGATACTCCTGTGCAGGAAGCATCATTGGAACCAAGAGCGTTGGAAAAAGAGATCAACTTCATCCTGGAAACGGCAGCGGGCTATCTTTCCATCAAACCCCAGCGCAGTGATGTGCTGAGTGTATTCGCCGGACTTCGTCCGCTTGCAGCACCAAAACAGGGTGAACAAAAAACAAAAGAGATTTCACGCAGTCATAAGATCATCGTTTCTCCTTCCAATTTATTCACCATTCTTGGCGGCAAGTGGACTACTTACCGCAAGATGGGAGAGGATATGGTGGACCGTATAGAAAAACATCTTGAATGGACGCATAAAAAGAACGCGACAGCAGACATGCATATTCATGGTTATGCTGAAAAAATGAACTGGGATGATCCTTTTTATTTCTATGGAAGTGATGCATTGCAGATCAAAAACCGGATCAATGGAACTGCCAACCAGTGGATCAGTGAAAGTTTGAAGATCCATCCCATGCAGGTGCAGTGGGCAGTAGAACATGAGATGGCAAGAACAGTGGAAGATGTGCTGTCAAGAAGAACAAGAGCATTGTTGCTGAATGCAAGGGAAAGCATCCGGATCGCTCCTGAAGTCGCGGCTATCATGGCGCGTTCACTTGGGAAAGATGAAAAATGGATCCAGTCAGAAGTAGAACAGTATACGAAACTGGCGCAGGAATATATTTTGAAACAAAATTAAAACCAGGGCCCTTAACTAGATGGGATTGATGCGATTTTTACAACCGGCTGCTCATAAAGAGGAGTTACCCCTCGATAGAGTGGATCCAGAATATAAAAAACTAAGGCTCCAGGTGTTCCTTGGAATATTCATTGGCTATGCAGGGTATTATCTTATTCGAAACAATTTCGATTTGGTGAAGCCTGATCTCATCGCACAAGGTTATTCAAAAACAGACCTGGGTATTGCAGGGATGGCAATTGCAGTTTCTTATGGTATTAGTAAATTTTTAATGGCCACAGTCTCTGATAGAAGCAACGCTAGAATATTTCTTTCATTTGGTTTGTTGCTTTCAGCTCTTATTACCATGAGTATGGGACTGTTCCCAATCGCAACCAGTTCCATTACCATCATGTTTATAGTTTTATTTATTCATGGTTGGTTCCAGGGTATGGGTTGGCCTCCTTGCGGCCGCGTTATGGTTCATTGGTTTTCTGTTAGGGAAAGAGGAACCAAAATGTCGATCTGGAATGTTGCCCACAATGTTGGCGGTGGATTAATGGCTGTGTTAGCCACAGCAGGAGTATATATTTTTGGCTCCTGGGAAGGAAAACTCATTTTCCCAGCTATTGTTGCTGGTATAATTGCTTTCATAGTTTATCTACTAGTTAGAGATACTCCACAATCATGCGGACTGCCACCTATTGAAAAATATAAGGATACGCATATTAAAGATTATAACCAGTCAAATGAAAAGGAATTAAGTACCAGGCAGATTCTTTTCGATTATGTTTTGGTTAACAAACTTATATGGTACATCGCTTTAGCCAATGCATTTATATATTTGGTGCGGTATGGCGTTCTTAACTGGGCTCCAACTTATCTGAAAGAAGCTAAAGGATTTACGTTTGATGAAACAGGTTTAGCTTACTTCCTGTATGAATGGGCTGGTATTCCCGGAACCTTATTGTGTGGACTGTTAAGTGATAAGGTTTTCAAAGGTCGTAGGGCTCCTGCTACTATTATCTATATGATACTTGTAACGGTAGCAGTAGTGGTATACTGGAAGAATCCTGCAGGTAATCCACTTGTTGATAATATCGCACTTGTAGCAATCGGCTTCTTAATCTACGGACCGGTAATGCTAATTGGTGTGCATGCACTTGACCTTGTGCCAAAAAAGGCAGCTGGAACCGCTGCAGGATTAACGGGTTTATTTGGATATCTGGGCGGAGCTGTTTTGGCTAACGCAGCTATTGGATATGTAGTGGATGCTTATGGCTGGGACGGAGGATTTATAGTATTAGTGGCCTCCTGTTTTCTCGCCATCCTTTTCACCTCATTAACCTGGAAAAAAGAACAACATGTTTCAAACCATTCCTAAACATACAATCAACACGCGTATGAGAACAATTACGATTGCAGCAGGTAGCGGCACGGCCAGGCGACTGGTGATGGTCCTCCTCCTTTCTTTTTCCTCCCTGGTATTATGGGCGCAGGAAAAAACAATTACCGGTACCGTCAAGGATGCGGCGGACGGGAAGGTCATTGACAAAGCAACCGTGCAGGTAAAAGGCACCACACAAATGGTGGTAACCAACAACCTCGGTGTATTTTCCATTAAGGCCAGTGCAGGGCAGGCGCTTGTAGTGTCAGCAGTTGGTTTTACACCAATGGAAAAAATCGTTGGTGCACAAAACGTCATCAATTTTGATCTTGCTGCTACTGACGCGCAAATGGAAGGTGTAGTGGTTACAGCGCTTGGTATTAAAAGAGAAGAAAGAGCGCTGGGTTATTCCACTACCACCATTAAAGGTGACCAGCTTACGGAAGCGGTATCTGCCAACTGGACCGATGCCTTATCTGGTAAAGTTGCAGGTCTGAACCTTGTACGTTCTAACAGCGGTCCCGCGGGTTCTAACAAAATCATCCTGCGTGGTGAAAACAATCTTACAGGTGATAACGAAGCGCTGATCGTTGTTGACGGAGTGGTGATCAACCAGGGCAGCGGCCGCCGCAACGCTATTGGTGGTGAAGCTGTTTATGGTACCAGCAGTGATAACATGCCTGCTGACTACGGAAGTGGTTTGAATGACCTCAACCCTGAGGATATTGAATCAGTAACTGTGTTGAAAGG
>JAEYUA010000190.1 GCA_023433755.1 Bacteroidota bacterium
ATGTCGAGGGAAGACCTGGCCAGCCTCGTTGGAACAGCAAGAGAAAATGTGTTACGCATACTGAAAGATTTCAAAGAGGAAGGTATCCTGCAAACAAAAGGAAGAAAAATCATCATTAAAGACATCAGCAAATTACTCAGCGCCGCTAATCAGTAGCATTGAGCTTTGCAATCATCTGCATTCTTAAATTTCCTTTTTATGAGTCGGCTCTCAAGTTCTTGTGGACAGGCCCAGGAAATTGCAACCACCCACAATACCTCAAGGGCAGGTGCCGGCCAGGATCATGCTACCGGAACCTGTACCAATCCGGGCAAACCAGGCAAGCATCAGAAATAATATGGTTGAGTTGGAATTTTACCTAGCTTTCCTGCATGGACGAAAACGAGATACTGATTGTAGATGATGATCATGATGACCTTGACCTGATCCGGGATGTATTTAAACACCTGAAAATTACCAGGCCGGTGCAGTATTTTACAACCGGAAAGGATCTTGAAGAATACCTGTTATCTGAAAAAGGTTCACCCTTCCTGATTATCTGTGATGTGAACCTGCCGGAAGATGATGGCTTCACCGTAAAGAAAAAGATCACGGAGAACCGGCAGTTGAAATACAAAAGTGTACCGTTCATTTTCTGGTCTACTACTGCATCAGAAAAACAGATCCAGTATGCTTATGACCTTCCGGCACAGGGATTTTTTTTCAAACCCAGCAATTTTGATGACCTGTGTGAAACGGTAAAAGTAATTCTTGACTACTGGCAAAAAAGCCAGCATCCTAAAAAGGTAAGATAGAATGGTGCGAGATGATTCCGGTTGGGATACTCTGTCTAAATTCTTTCTTTCATTCTCCTGGCTGCTTCCACGCACCAGAAAAACTCATCCAGAAAGACCTTTAGTCTTTTTGCCGTTGCTTCTTTTTCTGTGGGAATTCCGTGTTCATCGTAAGCATCCTGCACTTTAGGTACCCGGAATACCGCAGGAGTGACCAGGGCGCCGATCTTGAGAAAGATAAATGCGAGGGAGGGACCAACCTGTGAGCCACCAAAAGCTCCTGCCGAAACAGTGGCAATGCCAATAGGTTTTCTTTTCCATTCGGGATAAAGCAGATCAACCACGTTCTTCAGGGAGGATGGGTATCCACCGTTGTATTCAGGTGTCACCACGATCACTCCATCAGCATCGGTGATTTTGCGGGAGAACTGAATTACATCATCAGCAGGATTTTTCAAATACTGAAATCTTTCACTGAAAACAGGGAACTGGTATTCATACAGGTCCAGGATCTCAGCTTCGGCCAACCCGGTGGTTTTTATATAATCGCGGATGAACAAGGCTACCCTGTGACTATTACGACCTGTGCGCACACTGGAAGAGATAATGGCGATTTTCGGCATGCTTCTGTTGTTGATTGTGATAATTATTTTCAGGGCAGGGTGATAAAAACCGAACGTCGCAGCCTGGCTTCCAGGTTCCTGGTGCGGTGGCCTTTGCCATCGGTATCTTCCAGCAGCAAGACCTGGCCCGGGAGAAACTGCCTTTTCTCACCCAAAGAGGTTTCAATTTCTATACCACCATCTATCAGTACGAGATATTGTTTTTGTGGGGCATTGTGAAAATCATAATCATAACCCGCATCCACTTCCCTGAAGATGAGTGAGCTGACCGGTATACGTTCGGACAGTTTGCCGATTTCGCCGGCATCAATAAGAGAAATTTCCAGGTCTTCAAACCTGGAATCGCCATTTGCATCTGTATAAATACGGGTTACCGGGAACATGACCAGCTCTTTTGATTGAACAATAATGCCTCAACTCATGGGAGTAATTGAAGTTAGCCATCTTTGGTCCAACCCCGCAGCTATTTCTTAACTTTCACGGGCTTTCATTTTTATTTTAAAACTTCCAGGAGAAAATTATATATGAGCCCGATAAAAGGTCTGCACCATGTTACAGCCATTACCAGCAGCGCGGAAAAGATCTATGAATTTTTTACCGGTGTGCTGGGCATGCGGCTGGTGAAAAAAACAGTGAACCAGGATGACATCCAGACGTATCATTTGTTTTTCGCGGATGATAAGGGAAATGCGGGAACTGACATGACCTTTTTTGATTTCCCAGGGATGACAAAAGGTGT
Source organism: Bacteroidota bacterium (assembly GCA_023433755.1). Taxonomy (GTDB): domain Bacteria; phylum Bacteroidota; class Bacteroidia; order Chitinophagales; family Chitinophagaceae; genus Flavisolibacter. The sequence goes on from JAEYUA010000190.1 coordinate 2,136, forward strand.
GCACGGCACCAATGAAATTTATAAAACATCCTTTCGTGTTCCTTCTGATGCTGCGCTGGAGTTCTGGCTGCAACGATTTGATGATTTGAAAATCTCCCATGGTGAGATAGAAGAACAGTTTGGAAAGAAGACTCTCTCATTTTCAGATTTTGACGATCAGCAATACCAGCTCATTTCCGATGAAAACAATAAAGGCATTGCTTCCGGCACTCCATGGCAAAATGGACCGGTGCCATTGGAATTTGCCATTACCGGCCTTGGACCGATAGTGGTGCGCATTTCCAATTTCCCGGCTTTGAAAGCCATGTTGCAATCAGCGCTTTTGTTCAAAGAGACAGCGCAGGAAGAAAGTTTTCATCTGTTCGAAATGGGTGAAGGAGGTAACGGTGCTTCGGTGATTGTTGAACACAATTCCGAGCTACCGCAGGCACGCCAGGGATTTGGTACGGTACACCACGCGGCGTTCCGGGTGGAGGACCGTGCCGCATTGGAAGAATGGATCGATAGGCTTGACAGTTTAAGACTCCCTAATTCGGGTTATGTGAACCGATATTTCTTTGAATCCTTATACGCAAGAGTTGCTCCATCCATTCTTTTTGAATTCGCTACCGACGGCCCGGGTTTCATGGGTGATGAACCTTATGAAACTTTGGGTGAGAAATTATCATTGCCACCATTTCTTGAACCTCAGAGAGAGGCGATTGAGAAGATGGTGAGGCCAATTGATACGAGGAGAGGCTGAGGGCTGTTAGCCATTGGCCATTGGCTATTGGCTGGTGAATCCTATTTTCACCTAATTAAATTAACTGCATAATTATAATGGCTAAAGAAAGGGAAAGAGAAGAACTGCACCGTACCATCTGGCAAATAGCAAATGACCTGCGTGGCAGCGTGGATGGATGGGACTTTAAATCCTATGTTTTAGGAATGTTGTTCTACCGGTTTATTTCCGAAAACCTGACCGACTACATCAATAAAGAAGAACGGCGCGCCGGGCATTCTGATTTCAATTATGCTGATATCACCGACGCCGATGCTGAATTTGGAAGGGCAGATACCGTGAAGGAAAAAGGTTTTTACATCCTGCCTTCTGAATTGTTTGAGAATGTTCGCAAAAAAGCAAAGACAGATGAAAATCTCAATGAAACCCTGAGCCGGGTTTTCAAGCATATTGAAAGTTCCGCAAAAGGCACCGATAGCGAAGACGATCTCAAAGGATTGTTCGACGACCTGGATGTGAACAGCAACAAACTGGGTGGCACCGTTCAAAAACGTAATGACAGCCTTAGAAAAATCCTGGATGCCATTGGCGGGTTGAAACTGGGCGACTTCCAGGAAAATACCATTGATGCTTTTGGTGACGCGTACGAATTCCTGATGACCATGTATGCCAGCAATGCTGGTAAATCTGGTGGTGAGTTTTTTACTCCACAAGAAGTATCGGAATTGCTCGCCGAAATTACCGTGGTTGGGAAAAAACAGGTGAACAAGGTTTATGATCCTGCCTGCGGCTCGGGTTCGCTTCTTTTGAAATTCGCGAAAGTGCTTGGAAAGGAAAATGTGAGACAGGGTTTTTATGGACAGGAAGTGAACATCAGCACTTTCAACCTTTGCCGCATCAATATGTTTTTGCATGATATCAACTACGAAAAATTTGATATTGCGCATGGTGATACCCTCACCGATCCCAAACACTGGGACGATGAACCTTTTGATGCCATCGTTTCCAACCCTCCTTATTCCATCCGTTGGGAAGGCGATGCCAACCCGCTTCTGATCAACGATCCCAGGTTTTCCCCGGCCGGTGTGCTGGCACCCAAAAGCAAAGCCGACCTGGCCTTTACCATGCACATGCTGCACTGGCTGAGCACTTCGGGCACAGCAGCCATTGTTGAATTTCCAGGGGTGCTCTACAGGGGCGGCGCTGAACAAAAGATCAGGAAATACCTGGTCGACAATAATTATATAGATACAGTGATCCAGTTGCCGCCGGATCTTTTCTTTGGTACCACCATCGCCACCTGTATCATTGTTTTGAAAAAAAGCAAAAAGGACAATGCTACCCTGTTCATTGATGCTTCGGAGCAGTTTACCCGTGGCGGCAATAAAAACAAACTCACAGAAGCCAACCGCAAAAAAATCCTCGACGCTTATATCCAGCGAAGCAATATTGACCATTTTGCCAGGCTGGTGCCCAACAGCGCCATTGCCGATAACGACTACAACATAGCCGTGAGCAGTTATGTGGAACAGGAAAACACCACCGAGGTAGTAGATATTAAAAAACTCAATGCTGAAATCATCCAAATCGTAGCCCGACAAAACGAGCTCCGCCAATCCATTGATAAGATAGTCGCGGAACTCGAAGCTGAGAGCCAATAGCCAATGGCCATTAGCTATTTGCTCTCATGTCCACATTTTAAACATATTTCCCAACATGTACATATTTTTTAAAAATATAAACATATCTTGAGCACATGTTTATTTGATAAACATATGAGTGGGCCCCTTCACGATATCCCTTATAACGAACTTCCTGACTTGCCCCCTGCAGCGGACCTGGAGCACGCTGAAATCTTAAAGAGTGCTTTACAGGCCAACCGCTACCTGGCGGAGCTGAAAGGTTATTGCCATACCCTCCCGAATCCCGAACTATTACTGAATACCGTGGTGCTGCAGGAAAGCCGTGATAGCTCGGCTATTGAAAATATTGTTACCACCCAGGATGAATTGTACCAGGCCATCCTGAATCCTTTCGATAGTTTACCGGCCAACACAAAAGAAGTGATCAGCTACAAGCAGGCGGTGTATTCGGGTTGGGAACATTTAAAAAATACAGGACTGTTCACCGCAAAGCTGGCGGTGAAGATCATGCAGTCATTCAAACATACGAAGGCTGGTTATCGTTCCCTGCCCGGGACAAAATTGAAGAACCCTGCACAGAATAAAGTGATCTATTCACCGCCCGATCCGCAATACATTGAATCCATGCTGGCGCAATGGGAGAAATATATCAACGAGGCGCCCCCGAGTACGGACCCCCTGATCGTGATGGCGCTCATGCATTACCAGTTTGAAGCCATCCATCCTTTTGCTGATGGCAATGGAAGAACCGGCAGGATCCTGAATGTGCTCTTCCTGATGCACAACAACCTGCTCAGCCTTCCTGTATTGTACCACAGCAAATACATCATCCAGCACAAAGCGGCATATTACCATGGACTGAGAAGGGTGACGCAGGAAGATGCCTGGCATCCCTGGATCATTTATATGCTGAACGCCGTGAAGGAAACCGCACAATCAACCCTGCACCTGATCCAGGAGATCATTGCACTGAAAGAGGAAACGCTTTCCATGATGAAAAACATCTCGCAGAAAATGCCGGCTTACGAACTGAATGAACTCATCTTCAGTTATCCCTATATCAAGATCAGGATACTGGAAGAAAAAGGAATCGCGAAAAGACAAACCGCCAGCAATTACCTGCAGACGCTCCATGAAAAAGACATCCTCAAACCGTTGAGGATGGGCAAAGAGGTATATTATATCAACTACCGGTTAATGGAGCTGCTGGTGAGAAATGAAAAAGAATAAATAACTATTGAACGAATTATAATGAGCAGAATTGAGGAATTGATAAGTAGGCTTTGCCCCGAGGGCGTGGAGTATAAGTCAATTGACGAAGTTTGTTCAAAAGCAGGAAACATCAAATGGCAGTCACAAGTAGGTAATAAATTTAAATATCTTGATTTGACATCTGTAGGTCGGAAGACCGGTAAAATCTCAGAAGTTCAGATAATAAATTCTACGAATGCTCCGAGTCGTGCACAACAAATTATAAAAGAAAATGACGTAATCTTCGGTACAACCCGACCGACCCTTGAACGATACGCAATTGTCCCACCTCAGTATGACAACCAGATTTGTTCCACTGGCTTTTGCGTACTGAGGGCACAATCATCGATCATAGTTCCTCGTTTCCTATATTATCTATTAACAACTTCTGAGTTTAATCACTATGTAGAAACACATCAAGAAGGAACAAGCTATCCTGCAATTTCTAATAGCAAAGTGAAAGAATTCCAAATCCCCATCCCACCCCTCGAAATCCAAAACGAAATCGTAAGCATATTAGATAAGTTTACATTACTGGAAGCGGAGCTGGAAGCGGAGCTGGAAGCCCGTAAAAAGCAATACGAGCACTACAGGAACGCTTTATTGAGTTTTGAGGGAAAAGATGTGGAATGGAAGACGCTTGATCTTATTTCGACAAATAACGATTCAAAAAGAAAGCCAGTAAAGAGTTCGCTAAGAGAAGATGGTATATATCCATATTATGGAGCTTCGGGGATTGTCGATTATGTTGACGATTATATTTTTGATGGAGATTTTTTACTGGTTTCTGAAGACGGAGCCAATTTACTAGCTAGAAATACACCAATTGCTTTCTCAATTTCGGGTAAAACGTGGGTTAACAATCATGCTCATGTTTTGAAATTTGAAAAGTATACGACAAGAAGGCTAGTTGAAATTTATCTTAACTCGATAGATCTTACAAAATTTATTTCTGGGGCTGCTCAACCAAAATTGAACAAGGAAAACTTAAATAAAATTCCGATTCCAATCCCACCATTCGATGAACAAGAACGAATCGTCTCCATACTTGACAAGTTCGATGCACTCGTAAACGACATCTCTATCGGTCTTCCCGCAGAAATCATCGCCCGCCGCAAACAATACGAATACTATAGAAACCGCTTACTGAGTTTCAAAAAAAGAAAGGATGGATAAATACAATATTGTTGCTGAAAACCCGGAGAGTACGGTCGTATCCGAATATAAGTCGCCCTACAAAAGGGAAACGGCCTACCAAACGGAAGACCAGCTTGAAAAAGCATTTATTGCCCTGCTGGAATCGCAGGCTTATGAACGGCTGTTGATCAATAGCGAAGAAGACCTGGTGAATAATCTCCGTGTACAGCTCCAGTTATTGAACCATTACCAGTTTACCGATACAGAATGGGATCATTTTTTTAAAACTAAGATCGCCAACCAGAACAGTGGCATTGAAGAAAAAACCGCCATGATCCAGGAAGACCATGTGCAGCTTCTTACCCGTGATGATGGCACTACAAAGAACATTTACCTGCTCGATAAACAGAACATACACAACAACCGCCTGCAGGTCACCAACCAGTACGAAGTTTCCGGGCAGCGTGCCAACCGATACGATGTAACGGTACTGGTGAACGGGTTGCCTCTCGTACATATTGAACTGAAAAAACGCGGGGTGGATATCAGGGAGGCATTCAACCAGATCAACCGCTATAGCAGGGAATCATTCTGGTCGGGCAGCGGCCTGTTTGAATACGTGCAGCTCTTTGTGATCTCCAACGGCACTTACACCAAATATTACAGCAATACCACCAGGGTTTCGCACATCAAAGAACTGGGACAAACAGCAGCCAAAAAAACAAAACAAAGCAGCAACAGTTTTGAATTTACTTCCTGGTGGGCAGATGCCAGCAACAAACCCATCACCGACCTGATGGATTTTGGGAGAACCTTTTTTGCCAAACATAGCCTGCTGAATATTTTGACGAAGTACTGTGTTTTTACCAGCGATAAAATGCTGCTGGTGATGCGGCCCTACCAGATCGTTGCTACCGAAAGGATATTAAGTAAAATAAATGTTGCCAATAATTATAAAAGCTCTGGAAGCATTGAAGCGGGAGGTTATATATGGCATACCACGGGCAGCGGCAAAACACTTACCTCTTTCAAGACCGCACAACTGGCGAGCAAACTTGATTTCATCAATAAGGTATTGTTCGTGGTTGACAGGAAGGACCTGGACTACCAGACCATGAAGGAGTATGACAAGTTTGAAAAAGGCGCGGCCAACAGCAATACCAGCACTTCCATCCTTAAAAAGCAGTTGGGAGATCCCAACGCTAAGATCATTATCACCACCATCCAGAAGCTTTCCATCCTCATCAAAAAAGAAAAAAACCACCAGGCTTTCAGTCAGCCTGTGGTGATCATTTTTGATGAATGTCACCGTTCGCAGTTTGGCGATATGCACAAGGCCATCACCAAAGCCTTTAAGAAGTATTTCCTTTTTGGTTTTACCGGCACACCCATTTTTGCGGTGAATGCCAGCAACAGCAACCGTCCGGACCTCAAAACCACGGAACAGGCCTTTGGAAAAAAACTGCACACCTATACCATTGTTGATGCTATCAATGATAAAAATGTTCTGCCTTTCAGGATCGATTATATCCGCACCATGAAAGAGCAGGAAGACATCAAAGACCAGAAGGTCTGGGATATCGACCGCGAAAGAGCGCTCGCCGCTCCTGAAAGAATTTCAAGAATTACCAAATACATTCTTGATCATTTTGACCAGAAAACAAAACGCAACAGCAAGGCTTATACATTCACCAGTCTGAATAATATTTATGATGTGGCATCGGCCAAAGACCGGTCGAAGGTGGAAGAGGTAAAGAAAAAGATCCGGCTTACCGGCTTCAATTCCATTTTTGCAGTAAGCTCCATTGAGTTTGCCAAACTGTACTACA
>JAEYUA010000201.1 GCA_023433755.1 Bacteroidota bacterium
CTGCTATTCCATGCGAATATTAATTTTCATACTGCCATCAATTCTAACCCTTTGCTTTTTCAACGCTTCAGGCCAGGAAAAAGCAAAACACATCAATGACATTCGCAAAGAATTCAAAAGCATTAACAGCGACTCAACACTTATCAAAGTGGTATTGAATAACGAAGAATTTTTAGACCATGCCACAGATGGCGGCGGACAACTTACCGGTTTTTACAAAGGAGGACAACTAAAGAAGATGGTTAGCTGGATAGGCCTGTCAAATGGAAATGAAATATTTGAATTCTACTTCAGCAACAACAAGCTCATTTTTGTTTACGAGCAATTCAATTCCTTCATCTACGACCAGGAAAAAGAAATACTCCGCGCAGACACAACAGAAAGAACCTTCGAAGGACGCTATTATTTTAAAGATGAAAAATTGATAGACCAGGTCACAACCGGTCATAACCGGTTTGAAGACGATTCGATTGACCCGGAAAAAACTCTTTCAACGCAGGCTGATGAATATAAAAAACTGCTGAGCCGCAAATCACAGAACAGCCGAAAGCTGAATAATCATTAATCTTTTGATCCTATCGAGGTTTTAAATAACTTATGGTCCCGGACATCCCGGGAAACCCCTAACTATTCAATCAAAAATTTCCCAATGATAAAGAAACTGAAATCAAAACCCCTCCTGGCAAGAATGATTGAGTTTATCATGGGTATGATCCTTGTTATTGTATTAATTACCATCAAATAAAACAGGGACACATCCCTGCATCCCTGTTTTATCATTGTTCTTTAGTACACCCGCCAATGGCCAATGGCCAAAAGCCAAAGGCTCTAAAACTGCTTCAAATTATATTTATGCAAATACCGGTTGTTCAACTGCTTTTGCTTATCATCCAGGTTGATCTTCCTTCCCTGGATAAAAGCATGAGTCACCTGGCTGCTGCGCATATCCAGGATATCTCCGTCGCTGATGATGATCGTGGCATCTTTTCCAACTTCGATGCTTCCGGTCTGTTTTTCAACACCCAGTGCTTTAGCGGCATTCAGCGTAATGGCTTTTAATGCTTCCTCTTTGGAAAGTCCATAAGCAACAGCAGTACCCGCGTTGAACATCAGGTTGCGGCCGCGTGTCTGTCCGTCTTCATCATTGATCACAAAATTGACGCCTGCCTTTGCCAGCATGGCCGGTGTTTTATAGGGCTGGTCCACATCATCATCAGGCATGGTGGGCAGGCTATGCGGCTGGTTCAGGATCACCGAAATATTATTCTGCTTCAACAGGTCGGCGATCTGCCAGCTATCGCTGCCACCAACAATCACCACATCAAATCCAAACTCCTTTACAAAATCCAACGCGACGAGCATCTGCTTCACTGTATTGGCATGCACATACAACTTCTGGCTTTTATCAAACAGTCCTTTAACCGCTGCATATTTCAGGTTGGTCTGCTCGCGGCTAGATAATCCATTGTAAGCCTTGGCCTCCCTGAAAAAAGCCTTCACTGTTTCCAGCTTGTTGAGCGCTTCTTTTACAGGATCTGTTGGCGCGCCGGCATTGGGACCGGAAAAACCACCGCCACCGAAACCAAACCTGGGACGGGCCAGCATATTTGGAATGTTCAGATGAATACCATGATCAGTTTTAATGGCAGCATCCTCCCAGTTCCAGGCATCAAGCTGCACTACGGAAGAACTACCGCTCAGCAATCCGCCTTCAGGTACAATATTCGCCATCAGGATGCCATTGGAGCGAAGCGTGTTGATGATCTTTGAATCGGTGTTGTAAGCCACTATCGAACGCACATTCGGATTCATATCACCGATCTCCCTTACATCATTGGTTGCACGTACAGAACCAATCTCCACCAGTCCAAGATTACTGGAAGCCAGGATGAGGCCTGGATAAACATGTTTCCCTACCGCATCAATGCGCTGGGCATTGGAAGGAATGGTTACATTGGCACCAACAGCAGTGATCTTACCATCAACCATTACTATGGTCGCGTTCTCAATCACCTGGCCAGTACCGGTATGCACTGTTGCACCAACAATAGCAACGGGCTGTGTTTGTTTACCCGATGGATAAACTGTTTCCTGCGCGTTAACCGCGGAGAAAACAAAAATGAATAGAATGAAGAGAATATTTTTCATTTCCTAAAATTTTAATTGTTGTCAACTTCGTCCGCGTCAATGGTGAGCAAACCATGGCTGTGCAGGTGGTCAGAACAGGTGTGCATGAGCTGGTAGCTGGGAATAGCCGGTGTTACGGGTGCTCCACTCCTCTTTTCTCCCACCATTTTTTTCACCAGCCTGGTTCTTTCATTGTCTACCTGCTTTTGCAGCATCTCATCTTTGGCCCTGTCAAAATAAATGATGCCATCAACGATAGTGTACAGTGGTTTGGCATAAATGCTCAGGGGATGATCACTCCACAATACCACATCACCGTCCTTGCCGGCTTTCAGACTGCCTACGCGGTCGGCCACGTGCAGCATCTTCGCAGGATTGAGTGTTACCATTTTCAAGGCTTCCTCTTCCGTAACACCACCATACTTGACGATCTTGGCTGCTTCCTGGTTCAGGCGGCGCGCCATTTCCGCATCGTCGGAGTTGATGGCCACATTCAAACCGATCTTGTGCATGATGGCTGCATTGTAAGGAATCGCATCCTGCACCTCCATTTTATAAGCCCACCAGTCAGAAAAGGTTGAAGCATTCGAACCGTGATCTTTCATCTTATCTGCCACCTTATAACCCTCAAGTATATGCGTAAACGTATTTACAGTATAACCCATGCGCTCTGCCACTTCCATTGCGGCATTGATCTCGCTCTGCTCATAAGAATGACAGGTAATGAATCGTTTTTTATCGAGGATCTCAACAAGTGCATCCAGCTCCAGGTCCCTTCTTGGAGGCGTAAGGCCTTTTTTATCTTTCGCAGCATTGTAATCAGCCCATGCTTTTTTATAATCCTTCGCACGGCTGAATGCATCCACCAGCACCTGTTCCACACCCATGCGGGTATCGGGGTAACGGATGTTATTGGAACTGTTGCCAACGGCAGCACCTGAACGTTTTACATTCTCACCCAACGCAAACTTGATCTGGCCAGTCCAGTTTTTAAACTTCAGGTCTTCGTCATTGGCACCCCAGCGCAATTTGATCAGTTGGGTCTGTCCACCAATCACATTCGCGGATCCATGCAGGATATGAGAAGTGGTAACACCCCCACTCAATTGCCTGTAAATATTTACATCATCAGGATTGATATTATCAGCAATACGAACCTCTGAGGTCACACTCTGCCCGCCTTCGTTGATGGAAGCGGCAGCAATATGCGAATGTTCGTCAATAATACCTGGTGTTACATGTTTACCCGTTCCGTCAATCACCCGTGCATTGGCGTCTGAAAGATTTTTTCCAACAGAAACGATTTTGCCATTGCGGATCAGCACATCGGCATTCTGTAAAATACCTTCGCTTTCATTGGTCCAAACCGTTGCGTTTTTGATCAGGATCGTTTCCTGCTTCGGCGCCTGGTCTTCCGTCCAGCCATAAGGCATGAATGGATAGATCACGCTCCCGGTCTGTCCCGGCCTGCGTGGTCTTGCACTGTCGGAACGCTGCGCCGAAGGTGTATTCATTACGGCTGTCCAGGTAAACATATTACCAAGACTGTCCTCACCGGTTCCGCTCCATCCGCCTTCATTCACCATGCCACTCAGTCGGAACGATTCACCTGGCATCCTTCTTTCGGGAGCCACGTTGATGCGCACCTGTCTTCCATCAAAATAAAATTTGGAAGTGATGGTATCCTTACCAATCAGGCTTGCCGCGTTATTGCTTTTAAAATCCAGCGTGTATTCAACCGGGCCGGTTGACCTGTTCATCGTGATCTTGTACTGCCCGCGGGGGTCGGTCCATGATTCATCTTTCACACTGTATTTAATGCCCTGCACCCAGTTCTGGTACACGGTTGTTCTTTCATTAAATATGGGTCCGGAAGTGATGATGAAATTCGCAAGTTTGCCGGCGTCAAGGCTTCCCACCTTATCATAAACACCCAGTACCGTTGCAGGTGTTTTGGTAAGCGCAGTTAAGGCGGCGGTTTCACTCAACCCGTAATTGAAAGCGCTGCGCAGGTTGGTCATGAAGGTCCTGGGATCACGCAGGTCGGAAGTGGTGAGACAAAAAGGAATGCCTGCTTTTTCAAAAGCGGCAGGATTGGATGGCGCCATTTCCCAGTGTTTCATATCAGTGAGTGAAACGAATCGGGCTTCATTGGGATCTTCCACATCCTGAGCCTGCGGAAAATTCAGCGGAAGAATGAAAGTGGCACCGGTGCTTTTCATTTCCCTGATGCGCTGGTATTCATTCTGCCCGGCCTTAATGATGTACTGCACGCCGAATTCATCGCCTATGCGATCGGCACGCAGGTTATTCCATTTATCGTTGGCCTCAAAGATCTGGGGCAGTCCCTGGTTATCGTTCCAGGCCTGGAGGCTCAGGTTCAGTCCTTCTGCGGCCGGTTTATTTTTATACCATTGGGCATCGAGATAGGTCTGGCGCAAAAGCGCAATCATACCCATCATGGAACCAGGATAACTTTGCCTGGAACTGCCGCGGTTAAAAGAATAATGCGCGGAAGCTTTTTCTTTCAGGATGGAGAAATTTTCTTTTTCAGTCGCAAGTGTTACGAGCGCACCCGTGCCTCTTGCGATACCATCACGCACATGAGAGAGTACGGTGCCAAAACCAGCATCTCTTAAAGATTTTGCTTTGTTGGCATCAAATGAAAAAACGCGGAAGGCATCCGCTTCAGCTTTGATG
>JAEYUA010000236.1 GCA_023433755.1 Bacteroidota bacterium
ATCGCTTCCTTTTTGAAATACCCGCTTTCCGGACGGGCAGGATCTCCAAAGCTCCAGTTGCCCAGCATCTCGAACATGGTATGGTGATAGGTATCTACCCCTACTTCCTCCAGGTCGTTATGCTTGCCACTTACCCTCAAACATTTTTGCGTATCCGCTACCCTTGGCCAGGGTGAGGACTGGTTGCCCAGGAAATAATCCTTGAACTGGTTCATGCCCGCGTTGGTGAACATGAGGGTGGGATCATTCTTGACCACAATGGGAGCCGAGGGCACGATATGATGAGCTTTCGAAGAAAAATATTCAAGGAACTTACTTCGAATTTCGCTGGATGTCATCTGTCAAACTGTTTTGCGCTAATGAGTAAATGAAGCATGAATTGCTGAAATCAACCCGCTTATAGGCCACAATAAAAGGTTGATTTTTGCTGTTTATGCCAGTATATTTGTTTTCCGCCTTTTCCGGCGGACAGCAAAGGTAGTTGTGAATCTTGAATCATGAAAAGCGAAAGAGCCCATGATCCTGCTTCGCTGCTGCGGACTCCAATTCACCATGAAAAAAATCAAATATTACTATAACACGCATACGCTTCGTTATGAAAAACTGGTGACCCCTCTCAGGGTGAAGCTGTTGCGGGTATTTGGTTTTATCGCCGCCGCCCTCGTTACTTCCGTTATCATTTCCTATTTCGCCTTCCAGTTTGTGGGATCTCCCGCTGAAAAATTGCTGAGAACTCAGAATGAACAATTGAAAGACCGTTACCGCCAGCTTAATGGCCAGGTGAAGAACATCCAGCAACAGATGTCGGAACTGGAAAAGAGGGATAATGATGTTTACCGCAGCATCTTCGAGGCCAAGCCCATACCCGACAGCGCCAGGGCAGAGGCTATGGAAAGGCAGATGGAAGTGGCCCACGTGGAAAGTCTGCAGGGATATGAACTGGTAAGCTCCATCCAGACCAGCCTCGCCAACCTCAGCTCCCGCATAGCTGTGCAAAAAAAATCCTACCAGGAACTGGGGAACCTGCTGAATAATAAAGAGAAATTACTGGCTGCAACACCTGCCATTCAGCCGGTGAGCAATAAGGACCTGAGCCGGATCGCTTCCGGATTTGGTTACCGCATCGACCCGGTTTATAAGACGGTGAAGTTCCATGCAGGCCTGGATTTTACCGCGCCGCAGGGCACACCTATTTATGCCACTGCTGATGGTGTAATCAAAACTGCGGGACTGAGTGATGGAGGATATGGCAATTATGTGGTGATTGATCATGGTTATGGTTATGAAACGCTTTATGGTCATATGGTGCGCATCAAAGCAAGAAGAGGCCAGCGTGTAAAAAGGGGAGAGGTGATCGGTTATGTTGGCAGTACCGGTAAATCAACCGGTCCGCACTGTCATTACGAGATCCATAAGAATGGCCAGAAACTGGACCCTGTTTATTTCTTCTATAATGACCTGAGTCCGCAACAGTTCGACCAGTTGCTGAAAAGGGCTGCGGCATCCAACCAGAGCTTTGACTAAGTTTAAAGCTGATCATAAAAAATTTCCATATTTTCCACAGACACAGCTTTCATGAGGCATAGTTCTTATTTTTGGCCAAGGCATGGATAAATCATTATCACAGATCACCTTTGAGTTTTTCGGAGCTACGGAAGATGCTGCGCCACCGGTTCAGCCACCGCAGGAGCCTGTTGAGCATGTGCCGGCCAAACCTGCAAGAGGCAGGAAATCACTGAAAGATATGGAAGCCGATGCAGGGCAGGTGGAAGTACCGGAAGATGAAATCCTTTTCCAGAAACAATATTATTCCATAGGAGAAGTGGCTTCCATGTTCAGGGTTAATACCTCGCTCATCCGCTACTGGGAAAATGAGTTTGACATCCTGGAGCCGCGCAAGAACAGGAAGGGCGACAGGTTTTTCAAACCTTCCGATGTGAAGAACCTGCTGATGATACATGACCTTCTGCGCCGGAGGAAATTCACCATCGAAGGTGCAAGGGACTATATCAAAAAGAATAAACAGGCCAAAGAGAAATTCGAGATGATACAGTCCATGCAGAAACTGAAGTCCTTCCTGCTTGAACTGAAAGCCAGTCTTTAAGCACGACGCTTGCTATATCCAACAATCAAATTACAGCATCTTTAACACCAGGCATGGCCTTGCTTTTCAATTACCGGTTAATTTTATAGACTATGAAGCGATTCCTTATTGTTCTTCTTGCAGGCATGATAGCGGCACCTGCCATGGCGCAGGATACGCAGGTAACCGTTGAATCAAATGGCACCAAAATCATTAATGGTTTTTTTACCCAGCAGCAACTGGCCACTGATTCCGCATTTTTATGGTATGGACAGAACAGGCAGGGTTTTGTTCCCGATCAAAATGCACTGCAAAACCTGAAAGCAAAAAAAGACTCTATCCATTTTATAGTATTTGGTGGTACCTGGTGCGATGATACCAAAGCGCTTCTTCCAAAATTTTTCGCGCTTACTGATGCCGCGGGTTTATCACCCGACCGTGTTACCATGATTGGCGTTGACCGCAGCAAAAAAACGATACACCACCTGCATGATGTTTTCAATGTTAAAAATGTTCCCACTATTATCGTTATGAAGAATGGCAAAGAAGTCGGCCGTGTTGTAGAGTATGGAAGGTATGGGATGGTGAATAAGGAGTTGGGAGAAATAATAGGGGGAAGCTATTAGCCATTAGCTTTTAGCTACTAGTCCTGCTATGCATAATTTACTATGATGATCATATATCTTTGATGAGGAAGCAGTTCAAAATCTTAGTTGATGTGAGGATCAGTAATTTGTTTCAAAACTATATTGAGCTAACGATAAAGCTATGTTTACTATCTGCCAAAAAACAACTTTAGTCCAAAGGATCTTTGAAAATTTCTAATAAATTATACTGGCAATTGTCATTTCATCCTCCATTTTTCAATTTGCTTTTGATTTCATACACTTATGACTGTTGGTATCATCTTTATTGTTAAAATAGCAAAGTCAATAAAGATTTCAGGCTTTTCTTATTTTGAATTCGCTTTATTTTCAATCCTTTCCTGAAGTTCCACTGCGAATAACGTAGAAACATTAAGTCCTCCCCAATGGTTGAATCTATTATCCCTATTGAGATTAAACCATTTTCCTTCATGACTTAAATCCCTTGTGTATGAATTATCTAATCCGGTTTTACCTAACATCAGATTAGTATTGCAGGGCTTCTGACCATTATTACCCAATGAGGTAACACTAATAAAAAATGATTTTGTACTGCCCAACAAAATATTCTCTGATATCAGATCTACAATAATCTTATCTTTTTTTACTGGAAAGTTTTTGACGTCTATTCCCTTCACAAATAAAATTTCACCAGGATGGCCAGTAATTGAATCTATGTTCCAAATTTTTAATTCCCAAGGTTCGTGATCACGTACCACCATTACCGGTATGATAATTTTTCTAACCAGGTAATAAAAGCTACTATCTGGTAAGCTTATTTTTTCTGCGAACTCCCTGTTTTCATTTGTTAAACAGTAGGGAACTCCTAAAGCGTTTTCCTTAAAAAGGCCATCGTTATCGACTTTCTTTTTTAAATATTTGCTTCCATTTCCAAGTGTGATGATGCGTAATGGAATTAAATGCTTGATCTGAATTTCAGGAAGAAAATTCTTCTGAGGAGTTAGTTTAATAATTTTCGTCAACTCGCCAAAAACTAATGATTTCGATATATAGCCAATTGAGGAAATTCTGATGGAATCTTCCAACCTTGCGTTAAGAGAAAATCTACCTCTACTGTCTGTAAGAATTTTTTCAGATTTAAAAATTATTTCTACTGTGGCAAATCGTAGAGGCTCACCTGTAAGTTCGTCTTCGAGGCAAAAACTATCAGCGTTTTGGCTAAATGAACCAGAGGAGATGAACAGAATAAATATTAATAAATATTTTTGCATTCCAAATATAAATTTAAATAATACTGTACAGGTTTAATACCTGTACAGTATTTAATATTTAAGAGCCTGGAGGAGGTGGACAAGAAGTACCAGGATTCAAACCATAACAGTTATTTTTACGCACGCGAATCCAGAATATAAAATAATCATCTTTTTCACAGTACATGTAAGACGTTTCATTGAGGCCAGTCTCAGGATTAAGAAATTGGGTTGGGGTACATACGGGGAGATGATTGTGGCCCCAAAACCGTCGACCTGAGGATTCAGCTTCTTCAACATCGGTAGAACTTGGACATGAATTTGGATCCTCATCCTCAAAACCTGCAGGATTTTCACTCATATAATCTAGTAAATCTATATTCGAACTAAGGCCCGTAGCAAATTTGTTCATCGTTGATGGATCATAAGTTCCTGTGCTTAGGCTGTTGTAGCTTGTAGAATCTAAATTTTCTTCTGTTATAGCCAAAATAAATTCAAATTTGATGTTTTCACAACTAGTGGGGTTTATGGGCTTTAGGATGACATCTTCTATTTGAAAAACGTAATCGGGGTTATATAAATAATTATAAGACTGTTCTTCTGTTATAGTTAATTCATCATATGAAGTTCCATAAAGGCTATGACCAATACTTGTAAATCCCATATTTGTCAAATAGGCCTTTACTGTTCGATGGTCATTTGATGTCAAGTAATCCATAAAATCTCCTAAGTTATCAGTAGATAAAAATTTGAGAAATCCATAGGAAGTCACAGATATGCTATCCGCAAATATTCTAAGAGAAGGAGCATTATCCATTTGTACAGCAGGAGGGTTCGAAAATGAAGTTTTATCTTTTTTCGAACATGCCATGTAAATGGTAACAATGCTTAGCATACAAACAAGGGCCAATACGATTTTTTCATAATTGTTTTTTTTGATGATGAAAAATTTAATCCAATCATGATTGACTATAAATATCTTATTTTATGAAAGCCAAAAAAACCGTACTAATACGGTTTTTTAGCTCTATGGAGCGGACATTTCAAGTAGGTGAGAAAGTAGTTATCCCATTGTATTGATTGCAGGATCAGCAATTTGTTCCAGGACTTATTTGAGCAAGAAATAAGTTTCTATGAGTTTAATTTTGCAAATGTCAATCAATGAAGCTACTTTCAAGAGCAGACAGCATAGCGTTTACTCAAAGGTATGCCCATCGTTTTCCAAAGACTCATTGAATAAAACATTTTGAATGAGCTATTAAATGTTAGATCTGATCCTAATCTCTTTGATGGAAAAGCCTTATCAATCTGTAGTAATTGGAAGAAGGCTAAACCATCAGGATTATTTAGCTAAAGGCAAAACGCAGTTTTTGAAATACCTCAGGCATCAGCGATATCGTTTTTATTGATATGTTGAGAAATGCTTAAATTCTAGACAATAAGGTCTGTATAACTAAGTATTCCAACTTGTATCTTTCACGGAATTATCGCAACCTCCTTTCCCTCCAATGCAATCTTGATTCCCAGCTCTTCCATTTTCTGCAATACAAAATAATGCAGCCGCTGTTTGATCTCGTTGAATTTGGCATAATCCATATTGGGTGTATAATATTCTATGAACACCACAAATGCCTGCGAACTGATATCATTGAAGAGTATATTGAAGTTCAGGATCTCATCGATGCCGGACAGTAAGCCCCTGATCTCACCGGTAAGCTTTTCGATCTTGCCGGGGGGTGTCTGCAGGCTGATAAACAGGTTCAACACACCCCTAATCTGCGACCGGAGTGTAACATTATCAAGTATGCTGTCCACCATTTGTTTGTTGGGCACCGTTACATAGGATTTATCAACGGTTCTAACTCTTGTACTCCTTAACCCGATCTTTTCCACGGTGCCTGATACCTGTTGCACTTTTACAAAATCACCGGTGGTGAAAGGTTTATCAAAAAAGATCACGAAGGAAGCGATCAGGTTCTCCAGGCTTTCACGGAGCGCCAGCGCAATGGCGGCCCCTACAATGCTCAGTCCTGTAAGCAGGCTGCCCACATTATAATTGAATGCGAAATGGAGGAGCATTACACCACCGATGATGCCCATAATAACCTTTAAAAAATCGCGGAAAAAAATAATGAGCTGGTTGTCGGCCTGTGATGGTGTGAGGTTGGCTTT
>JAEYUA010000239.1 GCA_023433755.1 Bacteroidota bacterium
GTGCCTACACTCTACCAAAAACCCATCAGGGTTAAGGTGGAAAGAAAATTTATCAGGGCCGCCCGCGGCGGAACCGGTTTTGCCAAATGCTGTGGTAATTATGGAGCAGCTTTTTACCCGACTAAAAAAGCAAGAGAAGAAGGATATGACCAGGTTCTCTGGACCGATGCGCAGGAACATGAATACATAGAGGAAAGCGGCACCATGAACCTGATGTTTGTAATTGATGGCAAACTGGTGACTCCTCCCCTTTCCGATTCCATTCTTGATGGAGTTACACGAGATTCTTTATTGCAGATGGCGGCTGACATGGGTATTGAAGCCGAAGAAAGGCCTGTTTCTGTAAACGAAATCATCAGCGCTTTCCAGGCCGGACGGATAACGGAAGCATTCGGTGCCGGCACTGCTGCTGTTATCGCGCCAATCGCTGTGATTGGTATTGACGGAAAGGATTATGAACTGCCTCCTTACCATAAGGATAGTGTAATGAACCGCCTCAAAGCCGCCCTGGAATCCATACGTACCGGCACAAGCCCCGACCTGCATGGATGGAATATGAAGATAGAGGGATGAGGGATAAGCTACTAGCTACTAGCTGCTAGCCGCTAGCTGCCAGTAGCTAGCAGCTTTCTGCCTACATATGCAAATAATCCTTCAGTGAAGTAATCGTTTCTTCCTGCGACAGGATGGTTTCCCTTACCACGTCATTGATGGAAACCAGTCCACAAATACCCTGTTCATCAAACACAGGCAGGTAGCGGATATTTCTTTCGGAGAGCTGCTGCATGCAAAACTCAATGGTATCTCTTGGAGTAACTTTCGGGAATTCTGTGGACATGATCTCACCCACACTTGTGGTTTCGGAAGACTTTCCTTTTAGCACCACTTTCCTGGAATAATCCCTTTCAGTGAAAATACCCGCGAACTGGTTGCCTTCCATTACCACTACTGATCCTATGTTCTGATCAGCCATGAGCTGGAGGGCATCGATTACCGGGGTACCAGGCCGCACGGCAGTAACCGCACCTCCCTTTCTTTTGAGAATGTCCATAACTTTTTTCATACGCAGGCAAATTTTTGTTACCTGTAATTTACGGATTTAAGGTGAGAAAAGGACTATGGTCCATGGATCAATAAGGGTACGGATCATTTGCAGGTCGAGAGATATGCTTTGATCTCTTTTACTATGGGCCCGCATATAAAAATTACATGGCGAAGCTGTTCTTCTGTAATGCCCAGGTGGCCTGCCCAGAATTTTACCTGCCTGGGATTGGCTGCATTGATCCTTGCATATTCCGGGAGTATGGTGGGTTCCTCTTTGGGTTCCATTACACAAAGATGGAACAGGTTTCTATACCAGAAAACCGTAGTACTACTGATTTTTATGCGGGATTACACGGATAGCGGCTATCGGATAGCAGCCATTAGCCAATGGCTAGAAATATTCAATTTTCCTGATCCAGATGCGTTCAGGCTTTTGATCCTTGCCGTTCAAACCAATTACTATGAGAGGATTCTTCAATGCATCTGTTTCCTGGTAAATAAATGTTCTCAGTGATTCTGTTTGAGCGGCGCAGTCCACCGTAAGGGTCTGCAGCAGTTTTTTGCCATCCAGTTTATTTTCATAGGAAGAACAAAAACTGATATTGCCGTCTTCTTCAAAAAACCTTACTTCTCCTCTCAGGTCACGGAACTGCGGGTCCAGGCTGTTCACCAGTTCAGCACCGCCTTCACGGTCGGGATATTTCACGCGGGTAAGATAATTATGAGTATCAAGCCACATTACGGTTCCTTCTTCTTTCAACCTACCCTGCTCATATTCTTTATAACCCGATCTTTTACCATTTACAAATTCATAAATAATCCGGAGCATCATATCCCTGCCATCTTCCACCCGTAACTGGTAATGCGCTGAATCCAGGCGCCCGTTCGGATCGAAATAATAGCTAATCCTCGAAACAAAACTGGTTTCAACCGGAATGTATTGGCCATTCTCCAGCAAAGCACTGTCATACACATAAGTAATCACCTTTTTTACTTTCCCTTCCAGCCCCATTTCCTTTGTATCCGAATGCTGGGCCGCAACAAAAAGCACATGGGCCAGCAGCATCAGCAGGAATAGACCACGCATACTTAAAAATTTACCAGGTAAGATAATTGACCAGCCAGTTCACCGGGTTGTAGGACGGGTAACGCAGCAGGATCACAAAAACAAGATAAGGCAGGTAACAGAATGTCTGGAGATTAAAATGCCTGAGCGGTAATTGTTTTCTATAAGCAACATAGCTCACCAGGCTGGATACCAGCATCAGGAAAAAACCAACAGGTAACAGGTAAAGCAGCAGGTGGCTGAATCTTAAGGGCCAGGCCAACTGGCTCATGGTAGCCGGGTCGGTTTGCAATGGCAAACCAGCCGGCCATCCTGCCTGCAATTTCTGATGCATTACCCATGCCATTGCTATGAAAAGGGCAGGGAATGCTCCGAGTGTTAAAAAAAGATACCTGAAAAATTTTTCCATTGAAGCCCGCTAAAATAGAGGATTAATAGCGATCAGCCAGCGGTAAGCCAAAAGCCAATAGCTGCTGGCTATTGGCTTCGGCATAATGATTATGATGATCCTTTTACTGCTTTACGATCCTGATCTTTTCAGACCCCGCTGCTGTGCTCACTTCCACGATATAAACTCCCCTGGATATCTGGCTCATGTCCACATTCACTGATCCGTTATTGAGTTGTTCCACTTTCACTTGTCTTCCACTCATGTCAAATATCTTCAGCATGGCCTGGCCTGCAAATTCCACTTCAATAGGAAGCGTATTGCTTACCGGGTTGCCAAAACGTTTGATGACCTGTTTGTGTTTATAAAACAACCGCACTACCGGGGAATAACTAAACCCACCGTCAGCATCAACCTGTTTCAGCCTGTAATACTGCCAGCCATTGAGAGGCTTTGGATCTGAATAGTTGTACTGGTGAACTTCCTCCGTAGTACCGGCAGCAGTCAGTTGCGCGATCCTGGTGAACACGGTTCCATCCAAACTTCTTTCCACATCGTAATGGCTGCTGTTGACCTCCGCGGCCGTAGCCCAGTCCAATTCCACCCTTCCGAATTTCACTGCTGCCTTAAAGTGTAGCAGTTTCACAGGAAGAAAGATGGTGGTGGAACTGCTTACTGCAGGTGAAGTGAGCAGGAACTGTGAGGTGGCCCCAAAATCATTGTATTCAAATACGGCGAAATGATAGGTGGTTCCAGGAACCAGGTTGGTAACGGTAACAAAATCCTGGATACCATCGAACACCACGTAATTACCGTCACCCAGGTTAGAACCTGTACCAAAGAAGGAATTTGCGAAATAATCCGTATTGTTTACAGGCTGCGCATTTACTGGCGCACCCTGTTTCATTATTACCAGTCTTTTATTACCACTTCCATTTATCCAGTTCAATTGCACACTATTATTTCCTGTATTGCTGGTAAATGCGCCGGAGGACTGTACTGCGGGTGGTCCAATAGTAGTGGCGCTGCCTGTTGATCCGGGCACAAGAAATAATACACCTGCTGATCCATTGTATTCAAATACCGCGAAATGGTAAGTGCTCCCGGCAGTAAGATTGTTCAGTGTAAAATTGGTACCACTGTTTTTTGATACCACATAATTTCCTGTACCGAGATGTGTTCCATTACCAAAAGAATTGCTGGCCGAATAAGTCTGCAGGTCAGCCGGAGTTATATCAACAGGACTTCCTTTTTTAGCAATTACCATACGGCTGCTGCCATTTCCATTGGTCCAGCTCACTACCATACTGCTGGCGGTGATGGAAGAAAAGGAAAGACCAGAAGCCTGTATGGTTGGATGCGATAAAGTGGCCTTCTCACCGCTGCCATAGGATGTGGTGAGGTAGGCAATGCCTGTTCCGGTTCCGCTGTATTCATACACACGGAAATAATATGTGGTATTGGGTGAAAGCCCTGACAGGTCAATAAATGAACCGGTATTATCGAAAACAACTTTTTGACCGCTTGCCAACTCAGGTGCCGTACCGAAATTAGAGGTGCCAGTGGCCAGGTAATCCACGCCATCCTGCGGTACCGCATCCACCGGGGCTCCTGCACGCACTACCACGATTCGCTTCTCACCATTTCCAGAAGTCCAACTGATTCTCATGGAGTTTCCATCAACAGAACTGTAATTAAGATTGCCCGGGGCAATAGTTGGGGCAGATCCTGTTTGCTGGCTTGCTGTTGCAGCATTAGCAGTCAGGTAAACTGGTCCGTTCGAACCATTGGCCTCAAAAATGGCAAAGTGATAAGTGGTATTGAGCGAAAGGCCGGTAATGGTCGCGGTATTTCCGCTGCCTGCAGTGTACACTACATAATTACCTGATCCCAACTGCGCGCCGTTCTTGAAAACAGTGCTGGATGAATACACGGAATAGTCAGTGGGCACAGCATCAACCGGTGCTCCCTGCTTCATCAGTATGATCCTCCTGGAACCGGAACCATTGGTCCAGTTGAGGGTGAGGGCATTGCCGGTAATATTCGTGAAGCTGATATTGGAGGCCTGCACCAGGGGTGCTGTCAGCGTTGAAAAACTGCCGCTGGCAAAAGCGCTGGTTAAATAAGTGATACCCGTACCTGTGCCGGAATATTCAAACACACGGTAGTGGTATTGCTTACCCGCTGTAAGTCCTTTCAGGTTAAAATAATTGCCTGCATTATCGTACACAACCTTCTCACCCGCAGTGATCTCCGGAGCGGTTGTGAAATTGGCTGTGGTAGCAGCGAGGTAATCAACACCATCTTCGGGAAGAGCAGTTACGGGGGTGCCTTCTTTTACAATCACAATTCTGCGTTGCCCGTTACCGTTAGTCCAGTTCACCCGCATCTCATTCCCCTCCACCTCGGTAAAACTCATATTACCCGCAGCAACAGTAGGCCTGTCGGTAGTGGCCTGGCTACCTGTTGCAGGTGAGGCAGTATTGAAAACAGGAGT
>JAEYUA010000010.1 GCA_023433755.1 Bacteroidota bacterium
GCTCACGACTCACGACTCACGTCCTACTCTACCCAGTCTGCCACAAACACATTCGTATCCCTCGTACCACCATTATTGCGGTTGCTGGAGAAAATGATCTTTTTGCCATCCGGGCTGATCATGGGGAAGGCATCAAAACCTTTGTCGCGGCTGATCTTCTCCATTCCGCTGCCATCGGCATTGATCACGTACATATTGAAAGGAAAACCTCTTTTGTATTCATGGTTACTGCAGAAAATAATACGGCCATCTTTCAGAAAATTCGGAGCCCAGTTGGCCTGCCCCAGGGAGGTGATCTGCCTGGCATCCGTTCCATCGGCATTGGCAACAAACACTTCCATCTGCGTTGGTGCTACCAGTCCTTCCTTCAGCAGTTCCTTATACTCTTTAATATCCGCGTCTGTTTTGGGACGGCTGGCTCTCCATACTATTTTTTTCCCGTCGTGACTAAACCAGGCACCGCCATCATAACCCAGGTCAGTAGTGATCTGTTTGATCTCACCTGAAGCGATATTCATTGTGTACAGGTCAAGGTCCCCGTTTCTTGTTGAAGTAAAGATCATGGTCTTTCCATCGGGTGACATGGTAGCCTCTGCATCATAGCCCGGTGTATTGGTCAGTTTCAGAACAATGCGGCCGTCAAGATCCGACATATAAATATCATAGCTGTCGTACACCGGCCAGATATAACGGTTGCCATATTTGCTGCGGTCTACCGGTGGCGGGCAGGCATCTGACCCCTCGTGTGTGGATGCATAAACTACATGCTTGTTATCACGGGTAAAATAAGCGCAGGTGGTCCGCCCTTTCCCGGTACTGACCATTTTATACTGGAAAGGCTCCCCCTTTTTGGGTGTTTTACCCACAAAGATCTGGTCACAGGCTACGCCGTCCTTTACCGAGGTTCTCTGGAAAACGATGCTCTTTCCATCATAACTCCAGTAGGCTTCCGCGTTGTCGCCTCCGAATGTTAATTGCTGAACATTGCTGAAATGGGTTTCATCCGGGTAGTGAAGGGTGTCTGACTGCGCATGCACTGCAAATGAAACCAGTAAGAATAAACTAAGGTGAAAATATTTCATGAATTGAAGGCTTGTTAAAAGCTTTCAAAATTAATTCTATATCATACCTGCGATGTCAGATTTATGTCATAAGCTATAGTTTTGAATATGCAAAAGACCTTAATACTATTGATTTGTTCCTGGCTGATCGTTGCCTGTAATGAAAAGAACCAGGACCAGGGCCTTCTTTCCCTACCACCTTATAAAACCCTGACCGATAGTATTCAGCAACAACCCGAATCTGCAGAATTATATTACAGGAGAGGAAGCCTCTTATATGCCAACAATGAAATCAAAGCAGCCGAGACCGACCTGCGTAAGGCCTGGGAACTGCAACCCAGCGAGCAGCATGCACTGGGTGTATCCCGACTGCTTCGCCAGGTGAAGCCGGATGAGGCTATTGGTTTCCTGGAAGAAGCTTTAAAGAAATTACCAGGCAGTTTATTCATCCAGGTACAACTGGCACAGGGTTATAAATCAAAAGGCAAGTTGGACCAATCCCTGGCACTTAGCAACGAGGTGACCACCAAATACCCCAATAATATTGATGCCCTGCTTCTGAAAGCTGAAATTCTTAAAATGAAGGAACAATATGCAGAAGCAATCAGCACGCTGGAAAAAGCTTACCAGATGGCGCCCGGTGATGTGGAACTGGTGCATACCCTCGCATTTGACTATGCGGAGAATAAAGATTCCAAAGCGCTCAGCCTGAGCGATTCTCTCATCAGGGCCGATACGGAAAAAAAACATCCCGAACCCCACTATTTCAAAGGGCTTTATTATGAGAATACCGGCAATACAAAAGAAGCACTGAAACATTTTGATGAAGCCATCCGCATCAATTATAATTTTTTGGATGCGCATATGGATAAGGGCCAGACACTTTACATGGCCAAACGCTATGAAGAAGCCGCGGCCACTTTCAACAGGGCTATCACCATCACCCCCACTTTCCCCGATGCATTTTACTGGCTGGCAAAAACTGAAGAAGCCATGGGTAAAAAACAGGAAGCCAAACTGAACTACCAACGGGCTTATGGACTTGATAAAACCATGACAGAAGCAAAAGAAGCTGCGGACGCTCTTTGATTCCTTACCCTCTAAAATCTCCCTATCTTGCGGGCCGAAATTCGAAACAATGCCCATCATAGCTCCTTCCCTGCTCGCCGCTGATTTTCTCCGTTTAGCTGATGAATGTAAAATGCTGAATGAAAGCCAGGCCGACTGGTATCACCTTGATGTAATGGACGGAAGGTTTGTGCCCAATATCAGTTTTGGCCTGCCGGTGATTGAACAAATGAGGAAGGCAACAACCAAAACATTTGATGTACACCTGATGATCCTGGAACCGGAACGTTATGCGGAAGCCTTTAAGGCAGCAGGAGCAGATATTCTCTCTGTTCATATCGAGGCCTGCACCCATCTGCACCGGAATATCCAGCAAATCAAATCACTGGATATGCAAGCTGGTGTAGCCGTGAACCCGCATACGCCTGTTGAAGCACTGGCCGATGTGCTGGGGAATATTGACCTCGTTTGCCTGATGAGCGTTAACCCGGGTTTTGGCGGTCAAAAATTCATCACGCATACCCTGAAAAAAATCGAAAGGCTCCGCAGGATGATCGATGATCAAAAGCTCCAGGTAAAAATTGAAATTGATGGAGGTGTCACGGTTGAAAATGCAAGGTCACTTCTTGATGCCGGCGCGGATGTACTGGTGGCAGGTAATACCGTTTTTAAATCTGCAGACCCGGTAAAAACCATTGCACAATTGAAAGCGATGTAATGAGTAAGGATTTGTTTTCAGGGCACGCGGCAGGGTATGCACAATACCGGCCACATTATCCAGGAGAACTGATCAACTACATTGTTTCATTAACCAATGAACAGGTAAGAGCATGGGATGCGGCAACCGGTAACGGGCAGGCAGCCATTCTCCTGGCAGATCATTTTAAAGAAGTATATGCAACAGATATCAGCAGTGAACAATTGAAGCATGCTGTAGTAAAACCGAATATCCATTACAGTACAGGTGCTGCTGAAAAAACCTCCTTCCCTTCCAATCATTTTGACCTGGTAACCATGGCCCAGGCTTATCATTGGATCAATGGTGCTGCATTCAAAAAAGAAGTATTGAGAGTTGCCAAACCAGGTGGGATTTTAGCAGTGTGGGGTTACAATTTGATCAGTTCAGAAAATCATGAGCTGGACCATTTGATCCGGGAATTTTACAGTCAAACAGGTCCGTACTGGGAAAAAGAAAGAAAATATGTGGATGATGCTTACCGCACTATTGAATTTGATTTCCCTCCCCTTCCCTACCGGGAATTCTTCATTGATGTAGTTTGGAGCCTTGAACAGTTCACAGGATACCTGCAAAGCTGGTCTGCTATCAGGAAGATGATCAGCCTTACATCAACCGATCCTGTAAATGAATTAACGCCTGCTTTGAAAAAATTCTGGCAGGATAATAATATGCTTGCTTTTCGCTTTCCCATTTTTCTCAAAATTGGCAGGATCCCCTGAATCACCTATTTAAACATTAAGCTTCGATATCAGTTGGCAAACAATTATTTTTAGCACAAATCTGCTTTGTGAACCTGAGGCTTCCAATTCTTATCATAACCATATTAACGGCAAGTTTTTGTTTTGCCCAAAAAAAGACAGCCGTTATTTCAGGTCATGTTGTAGATGAGAACGAGAGACCTCTTCCTTCGGTTTCTATTGTGATACTTGGTCAGCAAAAAGGAATTTCCTCTACTGACTCAGGAAGTTTTTCCTTGAAAGTTCCCGCAGACAAAGCATTCGCCCTGATCTTTTCCCATGCAGGTTACAAAACTTTCCAGCAGAATTTTTTACTGAATGAAGGAGAACTGGAAAACATTACAGTGCGAATGGAAACTGGCACACCCGTGCTGGAAGAAGTGATCATCCGGGACCAGCGTGAAAGAACGGAAGCCGGGTTGATCAGGCCCAATCCCAAATCGGTGATCAATCTACCATCACCTGTAATGGGTGTGGAAGGATTGCTTAAAGTTTTTGTTGGATCTAACAATGAACTCACTTCCCAGTATAACGTGCGCGGTGGAAGCTATGATGAGAACCTGATTTATGTAAATGATTTCGAGATCTTCCGGCCCTACCTAGTACGAAGCGGGCAGCAGGAAGGGCTCAGTTTTATCAATCCATCCATGGTAAAAAATATCAGTTTTTATAATGGAGGATTCCAGGCAAGGTATGGTGATAAAATGAGTTCGGTGCTCGACATCCAGTACAACACTCCAAAGCAATTTGGAGGGTCAGCCTATATCAGCATTCTGGAACAGGGCCTGCATGTGGAGGGCACCGGCATGCGCAACCGCCTTTCGTATGTGATGGGCATGCGCAACCGCAGCAACCAAAATCTTTTGAGCCGGCAGGAAACCCAGGGGAGTTATGTACCCTCCTCTTCCGACCTGCAAGCGCTGATTCATTACCAGGTCTCGGATAAATGGCAGGCTGAACTCCTCGGCAATCTTTCACGCACCAGTTTTGCTCTCACACCCGAATACAGCCAGCTCACCTCCGGTGTTTTCTCACCCTTATTCACTTCCAATATTGGTGTTGACATATTCTTTGAAGGCAGGGAAAAAGATGCTTACAGTACAGCCATGATTGGCGTTTCAACCACCTTCCAGGCAAATAAAAAACTAAGACTGAAATGGCTGGTTTCCAGGTTTGAGAACAACGAGGAAGAAAATATTGATATTGCAGGCGCCTATCTTTTTGGTGACCGTGATTTTGACCGCAGCAGCTCAACCTTCGGAATGATTGTGAATCCATTGGGTGCGGGGGTCAATCTTAATTTCGCCCGCAACAGCCTCAGGATCGTTGACCATAACATTTCCCACAAGGGAAATTACCTGGCAGGCAAACACCAGTTGCAATGGGGAGCAGGCATCAATAGAACCAGGATTGACGATGTGCTGAACGAATGGGAACTTCAGGACTCTTCAGGCTACTCATTACCCTACAACCCGGCGCAATTGCAACTGAACCGCGTAATCAAATCCAATGCCTCGCTTGACATTTTGAAATTCAACGGGTATGTGCAGGATAACATGGCTATCACCCGTAACGGTAACGCTTATACGATGCAGGGAGGCATCCGCTTCAATTACAATGAGCTGAACAAAGAACTGCTTATATCTCCCAGGCTGAGTGCTTCTGTAAAGCCTAACTGGAAAAATGATCTGGTATTTCGCATTGCAGCGGGCGCCTATCACCAGCCGCCTTTTTACCGGGAATTGAGAAGATATGATGGCTCGCTCAATACACGGTTGAAAGCGCAACGAAGCTGGCAGGGAGTGATCGGGACCGATTATCATTTTACAGGATGGAACAGGCCCTTGCGACTAACCGCTGAAGCCTATTATAAATCCATGACCAATGTGGTGCCTTATG
This sequence comes from Bacteroidota bacterium, assembly GCA_023433755.1. Classification (GTDB taxonomy): domain Bacteria; phylum Bacteroidota; class Bacteroidia; order Chitinophagales; family Chitinophagaceae; genus Flavisolibacter. The sequence continues at coordinate 5,505 of JAEYUA010000010.1, forward strand.
ATATTGACAATGTGAGGGTGCGCTATTTTGGAGAGAACATGGCAAAGGCTTATGCCACAGGCATCGAACTGCGATTGTTTGGAGAACTGGTAAAGGACGCGGAAAGCTGGATCAGCATGGGCATCATGCGGACCAGGGAAAACCTGCAGGGTGATTTTTATAAAAATTACACGCTTGATTCCATGAACCGTCCCATCGACAGTGTTACCGTGGAAGGAGGATGGTTGAGAAGGCCTACTGACAGGCTGCTCACTTTTGGCATGTTCTTCCAGGATTACCTGAGCACCAATAAAAATTTCAAGGTTTATCTCAATACCATTTACGGAACCAACCTGCCCTTCAATATTCCCAACAGTGTGAAGTATAGGAATGCCCTGACCATACAACCTTACATACGCATTGATATTGGCTTCAGCGCCCTGCTGCTTGATACGGAAAGATCCAACAGGAGAAGCCATTCACCTTTCCGGAATTTCGACAATATCTGGCTCAGCCTTGAGGTTTTTAACCTGATCGACCGGCCCAATACTATTTCCTATATGCTGATCAAGGATTTTTCCAATACAGTGTTTACTTTACCTAACCGGCTAACGCCAAGGTTGGTCAACCTGAAACTGGTAGCACGCTGGTAAGGGAATTAACAAATTTGTTGAACAGATTTGGTTAGATTAATCCCATGAAACGACTGCTGCTTTTATTCATTCCTGCATTGGCTTGCCTGGGATCTTCTGCCCAGGATTCCACTTTCATTCAGCAGTATAAAGCATTCAGGGCAGCCACCGATTCTTTCCGTTCTTATACTTTCCAGTTAAGGAATGACCAGAATAAAAGAACCATCTACCTGAACAGCTATCAAAAAATAATGGAGAATGCTTATCATTTTCTTCGCAACAAGGAATTGAAGAACAAGAAAGCTGATTGCAATATTTTAATTGCGGTAAAAAAAATCGATATCATTTTGCCACTGGAAAGAAAAATGAAGAACTGGAATGAGTATACCATTTATGAAATCAATACTCACTATAAGCTTACAGTTCATTTGGAAGTTTACAGGAAGGAAAGATTGGTGCATAGTTTTCCATTAATGGAGGATAGCCTGCTTACAAAGCTTTACAGCTATAAATTGCTACATAAAAAACCTGCTGAATACGAAAGCTTTGGGGTTGGTAAAACCAATGATTATCTAAATAATGAACGGGAGCAACATGAGGCTAAATCCAAAACTGATCCCAACCTTGATGAGATCAAAGACCATGTAATTGCACTGCTGCGCTTATACAAGAATTATTATATCGACCAGGTTGACTGGAAATATTCGAACTAATTATTTCTTCAGCCAGAATTCATTTTCCCAGGTACCGCAGGTTTTTTCAGAATGAACCAGGCGGCTTTCGATCTCGTCAAGTTTTGCTTCGGGGATCAGCCTTTCCGCTTCACCAAACAATTCTCTTTCTTCAAAACGGATATGGTCATTGAGCAATACCGCAAATTTTTCGAGGCGATCCGCATCCCCCAGTCCCTCCGCCAGGAGGGCCCTGATCTCCTCATGTTCCCTGAACATCCTTTCCACTAGCGGATTACCTTCCATGGCAGGTGCCAGCACTTCTTCTTCCTGCCGGAAATGTTCATCCAGGTGGGCTTCCCAAAACCATTTCACATAATCTTCAATCACCTGCAGACCTGTGCCGTTTTTAATTCCCTGCCGGATTTTCCAAACCAGTAACAATCCTTCATGATGGTCTTTCGAAAGGAAAGTGAGCTGCCTGCTTCTTTTTATAGGTTTGATTTCCATGCTTCAAAGTTAATCCTTCTGAACTGACCCTCTCCGGGCCAAATCTTCAACATTCAATAACATTAGCCCCGTTTCAACTTCTTATCTTTGCCTATTAACCCGCCCCATCAAAGGCGGTATGGATTATGAGCAGACAAGGCAAGGTTCTGGTAGCAATGAGCGGCGGTATTGACAGTACCGTTACAGCACTTATGCTCCATGAACAAGGGTATGAAGTGGTAGGCATTACCATGAAAACATGGGACTATACAGCCAGTGGCGGTTCTAAAAAAGAGACTGGTTGCTGCAACCTGGACAGTTTTAATGATGCGCGCATGGCTGCCGTGCAGCATGGTTTCCCTCATTATATTCTTGATATCAGGGATGAATTCGGCAGTTTTGTTGTAGATAATTTCGTAGATGAATACCTCGCAGGCCGTACACCCAACCCCTGCGTGCTTTGCAACACCCACATTAAATGGAGAGCCCTTCTGAAAAGAGCCGATGCGCTGGGCTGTGATTTTATCGCTACCGGACATTACGGTAAAGTACGCCAGCATACTAATGGCAGGTATGTAGTCAGCAAAGGTGTTGATGAAACCAAAGACCAGAGTTATGTGCTCTGGGGATTGCAGCAGGATCTGCTAAGCCGCACTTTGTTGCCACTGGGTGGATACCGTAAAACGGAAATCCGCCAGATGGCCATGGATTTTGGTTATCCTGAACTGGCTAAAAAAGCAGAGAGCTACGAAATCTGTTTTGTACCGGATAACGACTACCGCGGCTTTTTGAAACGCAAAGTGGAGGGACTGGAAGAAAGAGTGGCAGGTGGTTATTTTGTAGATAAGGAAGGAAAGATCCTGGGACAACATAAAGGATATCCTTTTTATACCATTGGCCAGAGAAAAGGACTTGACATCACTTTCGGCAAACCCGCCTATGTGACTGCTATTGACCCCGACACCAATACGGTTGTGCTGGGTGATGAGGCCGACCTGGAAAAAGAAGAAATGAAAGTGGCGAAGGTCAACTGGATGAAGTATGAGGGACTCGCCGCACCCATGGAAGCCATTACCAAAATACGCTACAAGGACAAAGGCAGCCCTTCAATCATTAATGCTGATGACCTGGGAGTTTCCGTTCGCTTTTTTGAGAAGGCCAAAGGCATTGCCGCCGGGCAAAGCGCTGTTTTCTATGAAGGCGATGATGTAATTGGCGGAGGCATCATCCAGCGTCCGGCTATAGTTTAATTCTCATGCAACAAAACGGGGCGGCCGCTTGTCAATCAGGAGTTGTGAACTCAGCAAGTTTTTATTGGCTTTAACCCCTATATGTAAGCCAGCCTTAATGCGGCTTCGAATCCATTTACTTATGAGAGCAAAATTGAACCACTTCACCCTGATCCTCGCCTCGGTCTTCCTGTTTTCCTGCGAAAAAAAAACCGAAGAATTCCAGACTGATTCCCTACTTGATTATACCATGCTGGCTCCGGGTAAATACATCACGTACAGGCTTGACTCAACTGTATTCGTCAATTTTGGCAGAAACACAGAAGTACATTCTTTCCAGGAAAAACATGAAGTGGATGCCCAGGTAACCGATAACCTCGGACGTACCGCCTACAGGATCTTCCGCTACCTGAGAGATACAGCAGGCCTGAGCCCTGTATGGACATCTGCCGGATCATACCTGGTAACTCCCACCAATAACACCATTGAAGTAATTGAGGACAATCTTCGTTTTGTAAAACTGGTATTGCCTGTAAAGCAGGATATAACGTGGAAGGGTAACCGCTTTTTACCCGATGAAGCTTACAGTCCTCTTTTCAGTTTCCAGAACGATTTTGACATGGCCGACTGGGATTATACTTACTCCTCGCTTGGTGAGACCATCCAGCTCAACGGGCAAACCATAGAGAATGTACTCACTGTAGACGGGATCAATATCAGTTCCAATGTACCGGTTACAGATGTGAACAGTTATGGTTTTATAGATTATATGCAGGACCGTTACGCCAAAGGAATAGGCCTGGTGTACCAGGAATTTATCATGTGGGATTACCAGCCACCTAACCAAAGCGCCACCACAGGATACAAAACAGGTTTCGGGATCAAAAGGTCGATGATCGATCACAATTGATAGTATGAAGAAAATTCTGGCGGGCATTTTATTCACCCTCTTGTTTCTGCAGGATGCCCGTGCGCAAACAACCTATATCATCAGGTTTTATAACAAGGGTACAAACCCATTTACCCTGTCTTCACCCTCAGGATATCTTTCCCAGCGTTCCATTGAAAGGCGCAGCAAATACTCAATCGCCATCGACAGTACAGATCTGCCTGTTACTCCACGGTATATCGACAGTGTTGTGCTTGCCGGTGATGTGAATGTGTTGAACGTTAGCAAATGGCTGAATGCAGTGACCATACAGACTACAGATGATGATGCGCTTGCCGCCATCAATGCTTTCCCTTTTGTACAATCAGTAACCGGTATTGCCGCACGCAGGATGCCGGTTCAGCCCCGTAATAAATTAGAAAAAGATTCACCCGGTGCAGCCCGGGAAATGGATATCACCGCAGATCATTTTAACTATGGCTCTTCATTCAACCAGGTGAACCTGAATTATGGGGAGTTTTTGCATAACATCGGGCTGAGAGGCCAGAACATGCAGATCACCATGCTGGATGCGGGCTTCAATAATTATAAAACGGTCAAGGCTTTTGACAGTGTGCGTAACAATGGACAGATCCTTGGTGTTTTTGATTTTATGGTGAAGGACAGCAGCGTGAATGAAGATCATTCGCATGGCATGCAGTGCTTTTCCACCATTGCAGCCAATATGCCCGGCCAGTTTGTGGGCACAGCGCCTAAGGCATCATTTTATTTATTCAGGAGTGAGAATGCTTCCACTGAATTCCCGGTTGAAGAATTTAACTGGGTCTGTGCGGCTGAAAGGGCGGACAGTGTAGGTACAGATGTAATCTCCTCCTCCCTCGGTTATAACTGGTTTGACGCTCCATTAGATGGCTGGAATCATACTATCGAAGAAATGGATGGCAACACCGCCCTGGCAACCATTGGCGCTGACCTTGCTGCACGCAAGGGCATCCTGGTAGTGAATTCAGCCGGCAATGAAGGCAATAATAGCTGGGGCAGGATTCTTACCCCTGCCGATGGTGACAGCGTTCTTGCCGTAGGAGCAGTGAACGCGCAAGGATGGGCAGCAGGTTTTTCCAGCCGCGGTCCTTCCGCTGATGGAAGAGTAAAACCAGATGTGGCTGCGCAGGGTGTGAATGTGATCGTACAATTTCCAAACAATACGCTTAGCACCAATAGCGGCACTTCTTTCGCTGCACCCATCATGGCAGGCATGGCCACCTGCCTCTGGCAGGGATTTCCTGAATTCAACAACATAAAAATTATTGATGCACTGAAACAATCAGGAAACAGGTTTGCTAATCCAAACGACAGTACCGGTTACGGACTCCCTGATATGCGCAAGGCATTCATGATCCTTCTCAAATCTTTTGTGACTTCAACAGCTACCACCAGCGGGAATTGTAAAGTCACGCTGAACTGGCAATCTAAAGACCAGGCAGGCATGCGTTACGAGATCGAAAGGAAAAATCCCGGGCAGAACGATTATGTCGTGGTGAAACAGATCAACACAACGGCACAAGGCTTCCAGGTACGTGACCATCAATTCACTGATTCACTTGTACAGGTGCAGGCCGGCATGATCACCTATCGCATCAGGCAGGTTGTAGATACCTCATCTCAAAATTTTTATGCAGACTATATTGATACGGTGCAGGTAAACAATACGATCTCCTGCATTCACACCGCCATAGACCCCGTGAACCCTTCATTCACCGAATTCATTTTGATTCCCAATCCTGTAAAAGAAGAACTCAGGATCAAATTCACCAGCAACCAACCCATTCCCCAATTGCAGATCCGGATCTTCAATGGAAAAGGACAGTTGATGCTACAAAGGAATACCACCAAGGGTAGCGGCACAGTAATCATCCCGGTAACTCTGAATCTGCCGGCAGGAAAATATTATGTGAACCTGTATGATGGCACCAGGTTCCTGGGATCACGTGAAATGATTAAACTTTAAGCAATGTATAAGAGCTGGTTTTGTATAACGCTGATTCTGGCTCTTTCCTGCGGCAGCTCACAGGCTCAGCATAAATTTGAAGTTGGCATTGAATTCGGAGCCACCAATGATTTCTATGATTTTAATGATCCTGGTGGACACCTGAAAAAAACTGCGGCGGTGAGCGGCGCCGGTGGTATCAATTTCAGGTACAACCTGAAAAAGAATCTTTTTCTTGAAGCTGCCCTGGTCTATCGTGAATCGCAATTTGGATTCCGCTTTCAATCGCAGCAGGGAGGCAGCTCCACCAACCAGGACGAACTCCTGATGCTTCCGCTTAGAGCAGGATATTATTTCAGGTTGTCGGATAAGATCAACATTAGTCCTGTAGTAGGGATCACGCCTGTCTACCGGAGTTTTGCCGGGTCAACAGCTTCTTCAGGTGCTTTTACCAGCAACAACACAACTGTATTTTACAGTTATACTGGTAAGGATATCAGCCGGAATTTTTTCTTCCTGGTGCAGGGAGGTGTATCAGTTGATTATATTTTTTCTGACAAGTGGAGATTTTCCTTCAACCCGAATTTTTATTACGGATTCAAAACCATCAATATCCATGAAATGGATTATACAGTAACCAGCCCGGGGAATTTCACGGTTTCCAAATCCTTTATCAATGGATACGGAAGCATGCTGAATTATAATTTCGGGATCCGGTATTTTCTCAGGTCTAAAATGAGATGATCAGTGTTTCCTGAAGACAGCAGTGAATAAACTATCCGCTTTCCTATTATAACCCTCAAGATATTTAGACCGGATAAGTTCCAGCCCGGGAACATTTATAAGTTCTTCAACCCTTTTTTCATTCTCTGCCTCAAATACAGAGCAGGTGATATAAACAAAGAGGCCTCCAGGCTTTACAGATTGTACAGCCGTAGAAGTAATGCCTTTCTGTAGCACAACATAATGGCTGACCTGCTCTTCCCTGAAAAAACTGAGTTGCTCCGGAGTCCTTGCCCAGGTTCCTGAACCACTGCAAGGTGCATCGCAAATCACAAGGTCAAATTTTTTTCCGGGAAGCCGGGCGCCTGCAGCCAGGTCGGCAACAAAAGACTGGTAATTACCGATACCCGCACGATTGAACCGGTTACGCAGATTGTGCAATATTGATTCGCGTACATCCGATACCGTTAGTTGAATGCCAGGGTAATGATCATGCAGCAAAATGGACTTACCACCACTGGCAGCGCAGCAATCCCAGGCAGTCAGCCCTTTGCCACTGAGGTTGATATCATCAAGGGTTCTTTGTGAATTCAGATCCTGCACCACGGCTTCTTCATCCAGCTTAACCACTTTTTCGATCTTTGACTGGTTCGCTAACCTTATACAGTCTTTTTCTTCCTCAATAAAAGGAATGGAAGCCAGGTTCAGTTTATTTATGACAGACTCTTTTTTACCGGGACGAATCCTCAGGAACAGGTCGGGTTGTTTTAAAAAGGAGAACTGGAAACGGGTGTTTCTTACCTGTTCACTCAATGCGATTGTAAATGGAAAAATCTTTCCTGTCTCTTCTGAAGCGCCAAGCCAGTCCATTTTTTCTTCCGGCGACAAATGAATTTGTTCATTCCAGCCAGGTCTCAATTCCTTCAATATAAATACAGGCTCTGTTGAACACAGGAACAAAGCGATCAATATCCTTTCTTCCATTTCCAAATGCCTGAATGCATGGCCCAGCCTAAAAAAAGAATAACAGGCATGACCGATCTGTTTGCGGTCCGAACCCCCATATTTTTTTTCATTCCTGAAAAAATCCTTTACCCAGGCAGCAAAAGGTATCGAACCATCATAAGCAGCAAGTATCTTTTTACAGGTATTTAGATAGGAATGTGAACGCATCAGGCAAAGTTGGACATAAAAAAAGCGATCCTGCCGGACCGCCCTTAATTACTTGTTTAATTATAATTCCAGCAAGGCTTTTACAGGGTCCCTGCCAAACAATAAGAGTTCGGGGTTTTCAAGCAGTTCTTTCACCCTTACAAGGAATGAAACAGATTCCCTACCGTCAATGATGCGGTGATCATAACTCAATGCCAGGTACATCATGGGGCGGATGACGATCTGTTTGTCAACAACCACGGGGCGCTCTTCTATCTTGTGCATGCCCAGAATGGCAGACTGCGGGATGTTGATGATGGGCGTTGACATCAGCGAACCAAACACACCACCATTGGTGATAGTGAAAGTACCACCCTGCATTTCTTCCAGGCTCAGTTTATTATCACGTGCTTTTGTAGCCAGTTCAACAACCTTCTTTTCGATCTCCGCCATGCTCAGGCTTTCCGCGTTGCGGATCACCGGCACCACCAGTCCCTTGGGAGCTGATACCGCAATTGAAATATCGCAGTATTCGTGATACACAATATTCTCTCCATCAATGTAAGCATTCACGGCAGGCCATTCCTGCAAAGCATAACATACAGCTTTGGTGAAGAAGCTCATGAAACCAAGTCCAACTCCATGGGCTTCCTTGAATTTATCCTTGTTGGCATTCCTGATAGCCATGATCCTGCTCATATCCACTTCATTGAAAGTGGTGAGCATGGCCGTGGTATTTTTGGCTTCCACCAGCCTGCGGCTAACTGTTTTCCGCAGGTTGCTCATTTTTTCTTTTTTGTCCTCACGGCTGAAAGCCTGCGTACCAGGTTTGCGGCCGGGAGAAGAAAGCGCTTCGAGCACATCCTCTTTCAAAATCTTTCCATTATAACCTGAAGGCTGGATATTTTTCGGATCCACTTTTTTATCAGCAATGATGGCCGAGGCTACCGGCGTTGCTTTAACCTCCGTTTCTGCTTTAGTAGCGGCAGGCTGGGTTTTTGTTTCGGCTGCTTTTTCAGGTGCTTTTTCATTTGCAGGTTTTGCTGCCGGGGCTTCCTGCTTTGGTGCGCCTTCCGGTTTTGCGGCGGTTTCATCAATCTGCGCCAGCACATCACCAATATTCAATGTATCACCTTCCTTACCGACAGTTTTGAGGGTGCCTGCTTTTTCAGCATTCACTTCAAATGTTGCTTTTTCACTTTCCAGTTCAGCGATTACTTCATCGCGTTCCACGTATTCACCATCTTGCTTCAGCCATTTGACCAGGGTCACTTCGTTTATGGATTCGCCAACTGTTGGTACTTTAATGTCGATCATACTGTATGTTTCTAAAAACTTTTTAAACTATCAATGCTAGTAGCTACTAGCTACTAGGTACTAGCTGCTAGATGGAGAAAGCTGTTTCCACGATCTCCGACTGCTCCTGCGCATGCACCTTGCTGTAACCGCTGGCCGTTGCTGCCCCGGGCTGACGGCTGATGATACCGTAATTGATACTTTTCAGATTCATCTGCAAATAGGAAGCAGCACCCATGTTCAAGGGTTCTTCCTGGACCCAGAACCAGGTGGCACGGCTGTATTTTTTATAAATTTCATCAAGCTGGTTATAAGGCAAAGGATACAATTGTTCCAGCCTGATGATCGCCACATCTTTCCTGTTATCTTTCTGCTGTTTTTCCGCCAGGTCAAAATAGATTTTACCTGAACAGAATAATACCTTCTGAACTCCTGCCGCATTCTCCACAGTTGCGTCATCAACAACCTCCCTGAATCCTCCGGTTGAAAATTCAGTATAGGGAGAATAACTGCCTGAGTGCCTGAGGTTGGCCTTTGGTGAAAATACCACCAGTGGTTTTCTGAAAGGCCATGTTAACTGGCGGCGCAGCACATGGAACAGGTTAGCGGATGTGGTTACATTCACCACGATCATATTCATCTCAGCGCACATCTGCAAAAACCTTTCAAGCCTCGCACTGCTATGTTCCGGACCCTGGCCTTCATAACCATGTGGTAATAACATCACCACACCACTCATTCTTTGCCATTTGGTTTCAGCAGAACTGATAAACTGGTCGATAATGATTTGTGCACCATTAACGAAATCACCAAACTGCGCTTCCCACAGTACCAGCGAATTTGGATTGGCAAGTGCATAACCATATTCAAAACCAAGAACAGCAAATTCACTTAACAGGGAATTATAAATGCGAAACTGCCCCTGTTCACCTCCCAGGCTGCTCAACCTGTTAAACTCCTTATTGGAAACTTCATCATAGATCACTGCATGACGGTGAGAAAAGGTACCTCGTTTCACATCCTGCCCGCTCATACGTACATCCTTTCCTTCTTTCAAAAGGCTGGCATAGGCTAATAATTCACCGGTTGCCCAGTCAATCTTCTTTTCCGTATCAAACAATTTCCTTTTATCATTCAGGATCTTTTCAACCTTTCTCAAAGGTTTGAAATCCGGCGCCCATTTCATCAGGCTGTCAAACAACGCAAGCAGGTCAGCTTCCGCCACCGCGGTTACTGGTGACTGTTCAAAATCCTCTTCCGATGCCTTGCGCAATTTTTTCCACCACATCTCAGGCTGCTGGTATTTATACGGCAAAGGATTCTGCTTCACTTCATCCAGTCTTTCCTGAAGGTCTGACCAGAATTTCTTTTCCATTTCCTTTGCCATTTCCTGTGCATCATGTTCACCATCTTTCAGCAGGTGCTGCACATATACTTCACGGGGATTGACATGCTTATCGATCAACGCGTATAAATGAGGCTGTGTGAATTTGGGATCATCACCTTCATTATGACCATGGCGCCTGTAACATACCATGTCTATGAAAATATCGGAATTAAATTCCTGCCGGTATTTTGTAGCGATCTGTATGCAACGCACCACGGCTTCTGGATCATCACCATTCACATGAAATACAGGAGCCTGGATGGCTGACGCGATCGACGTGGCATAATGCGAACTTCTTGCATCATCAAAATCAGTAGTGAAACCGATCTGGTTATTAATCACAAAATGAATGGTGCCACCGGTATAATATCCATCCAGCTTACTCATCTGGATGATTTCGTAAACGATACCCTGTCCTGCGATGGAAGCATCACCATGAATAAGAACAGGTAAAACCTTGTCATAATCGGAATGATACAACACATCGGCTTTGGCTCGTGCATAACCCAGCACCACGGGGTTCACCGCTTCAAGATGTGATGGATTAGGCGCCAGTTTCATGTGCATGGTCTTGCCATTGGCAGTTACCACTTCACTGCTAAAGCCAAGATGGTATTTCACATCACCACTGCCCATGGTCTGGTCAGGGATGGCTGTGCCTTCAAATTCACTGAAGATCTGTTCATAAGTCTTACCCAGGATATTTGCCAGTACGTTCAGCCGGCCGCGGTGTGCCATACCAATCACAGTTTCCTGTACACCCATATCTGCCGCCACGGTTAGCATGGCATCTAGAGCCGCGATAGTGGTTTCACCTCCTTCAAGGGAAAATCTTTTCTGGCCTATGTATTTGGTATGAAGAAATTTTTCGAAGATCACTCCCTGGTTGAGCTTTTCCAGAATCCTTCTTTCCTGCTCAAGAGAAAGCGGTTGGTATAATCCTGTCTCGATTTCCTTTTCTAGCCAGTCCAACTGTTTTTGGTCAACGATGTAACGGTACTCCACACCCACTGATCCGCAATAGATCTTATTCAACCGGTCAAGGATGTCCTTCAGGCTTGCATTAGCCAGGCCAAGAAAACTGCCTGCAGCAAATGTGGTGGAGAGATCAGCATCTGAAAGTCCGAAATATTTCAGATCCAGGTTGGCTCCCCGGTCCTTACGCTCCCTGATAGGATTGGTACGCGCTACCAGGTGCGCTTTTTCGCGATAGGCCTGGATGAGCCGGTACACGCCAAACTCTTTTTCTACCTGGCCTGGTGCCATGGTGGATGCACCGGCGGCGGAGGTCTCTGCCTGTCCATTGCCGTGATGACCCACTGCAAAATCAAAGCCTTCAAAAAATTTTCTGAATTCAGGATCTACACTTTCAGGGTTATTCACATAATCCTTGTAAAGACCTTCAATGTATGCTGGATGTTGTTGAGTGATATAAGAAAAATCCTTCATTGAAAAGGAGGTTTGAATTTGGTTCCTAATTGATTAGGGAGGCAAATATCGGTTTAATTTCCTTAGGGAACCTGAACCAAAAGGCCAATTTAAAGAGGAAAACAAGTCTTTTACAGGGTATCTGCCCGGATGCTGATCGGTTGCCGGGGGGATGGAATTTGTTAACGAAAATCAAAAGCCTTTCTTTGCGCTGTAATCCTGGGGGTGAAAAGCGCTGCTGATCACCTGTTTTACCAAAATTTTTCTTTTTAAATTTCCCAGTTTCCCCCTCTCCCCTTACCTTTGCCTCCCGAATCAAAAACCGGGTCAAAACTCTAGAACATGGCTAATCATAAGGCTACAAAGAAAGATATGCGTCAGGCGGCTAAGCGTCGCGAAAGAAATAAATATTACGGAAAAACTACCCGTAATGCCATCCGTGATTTCAGAGCACTGGATGATAAAGCTGCCGCCAGTAAAGAATTGCCTGAAGTGGTTTCTATGATTGACAAACTGGCCAAGCGTGGTGTAATCCATAAAAACAAAGCCAGCAACCTGAAAAGCAAACTTGCTAAAAGAATCAACAAGGCTACCGCCTGATTGGTTTTCATATAACTGGAAATGTCCTTCCCTGTGGGAGGACATTTTTATTTTCAGCCGCACTAACTTAGCGGCATGCGCCAGATCTTTCTTCTATTCCTCTTAATTCCTCTTACTCTTTTAGGACAGCCACTGATCACAAAGTATGAACAGTCCAATGGCAAACAGTCGCCCACCTATGCCGAAATCATCGACTGGTGGAAAAAAATGGATGCTGCCTCTCCCTACGTAAGCATGAAGGCAATGGGACAGACCGATGCGGGTTTTCCCCTGCACCTGGTGCTGGTTTCATGGTCAAAGGATTTTGATATCGCTTCACTGAAAAAGAAAAACAAGACCATCATACTGGTAAACAATGGCATTCATCCAGGCGAACCTGATGGTATTGATGCCAGCATGCTGCTGGTAAAAGAACTGATCAATCCACGGCATCATTTACCCGAAAATGTAGTGCTGGCAATCATTCCCGTTTATAATATCGGCGGAGCGCTGAACCGGAGTCCTTTTTACCGGGTTGACCAGGACGGACCCGAAGAATTTGGATTCAGGGGTAATGCGCAGAACCTTGATCTCAACAGGGATTTTATCAAATGTGATTCGAAAAACGCACTTTCTTTTGCGGAGATCTTTCATCTTCTGGATCCAGATATTTTTATTGACAACCACGTATCCAACGGCGCCGATTACCAGCATGTGATGACCCTGCTCACCACCCAGCATAATAAACTTGGAGGTGCTATGGGCCATTACCTGGAAAATACATTTGAACCGGCCATCTATGCCACCATGAAAAACATGGGATGGGACCTGATTCCATATGTAAACCATTTTGGCGGTCCGCCTGCCAGTGGCTGGAACCAGTTTTGGGATAGTCCACGGTACAGCAGCGGTTACACAACACTATTTAATTGCTTTGGTTTCACACCGGAAACGCATATGCTGAAACCCTATCCTCAAAGAGTGGCGGTGACCCGCGACCTCATGAAAAGTTTTATTGGGTATGCTGAAAAGAATGGCACCGAGATCAGGAAACTGAGAGCAGCAGCAAAAAAAGAACAGTCAGTGGCGGAATCATTTCCGATTGCCTGGAAAAGAGATACCACACAGAAAAGAGAATTTTTATTCAAGGGTTATGCTGCTGGAAAAAAACCGAGTGAAATTTCCGGACTTCCCCGTTTGTATTATGACCGCAGCAAGCCATTTGAAAAAACCATGACCCTCTACACAGGCTTCGTGGATACCTTATCGGTGCGCAGGCCGGAAGCTTATATCATTCCACAAGGCTGGTGGAAAGTTATCGACCGTCTCAAAGCCAACCAGGTTAAGATGCGTCGTTTTCAGAAAGATACCATAGTGGAAGTAGAAGTGTATACCATCGTGAAATACCAGTCAGGCCAGCGACCATTCGAAGGCCATCACCTCAATACGAATGTGCAGGTGTCCAGCACGAAAAAGAAGATCAATTTCCGTAAGGGCGATTATTTTATTCCCATGAACCAGGCGGCCAACCGCTTCATAATACAAGTACTGGAACCGCATGCGGAGGACAGCTATTTTGCCTGGAATTTCTTTGATCCCATCCTGGGCCAGAAAGAAGGTTATTCAGATTATGCTTTCGAGGATACAGCATTTGAATACCTCTCGAAAAATCCAGCATTGAAAAAACAACTGGATGAAAGGAAAGCAAAGGACAGTGTATTTGCTCAAAGCGCCGGGGCGCAGTTGAATTTCATCTACCAGCATTCACCGTGGATGGAACCGGCCTATATGCAATATCCTGTGTACAGGCTGGTGAGATGATCATTTCAGATTCTGGTGTTTTGCCAGGCGGATGCCGATAAACATGGCAAAGAATATCACTACAATACTGAAATAACCTACGTAGTTGTAATTGGTGATCCTGCCCGTGGCCTCATCACGGTAAACGATCAGCCCCGAGATGATGGTAGCCAGGCCCGTAAATAATTGCTGAAAGCTCGAGTTCAGGCTCATAAACCTTCCCCGCTCTGCAGGCTGCACTACGGTGCTGATCATAGCCTGTGCCGGGATGTTTCTCCCGGTAGAAAAGGTGAACCAGAATCCAAAGATGGCCAGCACCAGGTAAAAATGCATGGAAGGCATGTCTGTTATGAAAAAGATCGGTAAGAGGGAAAGGAAAAGACAGATCATGAAGATTTTCAGTTTGCCATATTTATCTGCCAACCTTCCGATCAGCGTGGAGGAAAGAAGGGCACAGCAGCCACCTACCATGTAGATAAGTGGTGTCTGGTCTTTGGTAAATCCCACGTTGAATTCCATATATGGATTGATGAAAGGAATGATCACGAAATGCCCCAGCATCAATCCACCTGAAAGCATCAGCGCCAGCAGTTGTCCCCTGTTCTTCAGTACAGTAACCAGTCCTTTGAAAAAATTAGTGGAGGATGACTTATTGATATGCCCGGAAATATTGGGAAGAAATTTATTAAGCAAGGGATACAGTGCAATCCCCAGGATACCAATAAAGATGAAAGGGGCATGCCAGCTAATGAGTTTGGCGAGGTACAAACTGAAGGGCACACCAAAAATGGAGGCAATGGAAAAAGCCATGAACACAGTTGACATAGCCCTGCCTCGTTTTTCGTAAGGGAAGGTGTCTGCGATGATGCTCAGTACCTGTGCGCCGATCAAACCACCGAACATGCCCGTCAGCACACGGGCCAGCAATAATAACAGTGGCGAAGGTGCGATGCCGCAGGTGATGGTTCCTATGATAAAACCGGCGTAAGCAAAAAGAAGAACCTTTTTCCGGTCGAACCGGTCCACATAAGAGGCTGTAACAAAACCGGAGATACAGGCAGTGATGGGATAGCCGGCAACTATATAACTGAAATACCCGGCGCTGATATCAAAATGAGGCATCAGGAAGTTTCCTAATGGCATCATGATCATGAAATCAAGGATATGGGTAAAATTCACAGAAGCCAGCAGCAACAGCATGATCCTTTCCTTGCGATTCATAAGCGGGCAAAGGTCGGCATAATTTCGCCCCCTTTTATTCCCCCTCCATTTTAAAGCCATTGGCTTTGGCATACTGGCGTTGAACTTCCTGAAGTTCAGCAATTACCAGGTTGCGGCGGTTCTCCACGCTCATCATTTTTTGCCGGTTTTCTTCTGTTTGCTCGGTAGCAAAGTTCTTATAGCTCACGTAAATGCTGCGCATGTACTCGAAATAGTTGATATACCCTTTCTTGAAATTTTCAGCCTGCTTGGCTTCAGGTGCCGGCATTATTCGGACCTGCTCAATCTTCTGATCCATAAGGTTCACCATATTGCCGCTGATACGGGCCATGCTGTCGAAGTTTCCCTTTTCTATATAGGCGCTGATCTTTTTTGAAGCATTTTCAACTTCCGGCAGAAGAGTGTTCTCGATCTTTACCAGTTCCTGGTTGTACTCAAAAGCCGGACCTGATTTGCAGCTCAGAAGAGAGAACAGAATAAGCGTAGCGATGATGATCTTGGTTTGCATATTTATGGTTTCTTGCCCAAATTAGTAAACCCCGGAAAAGGAACCAATAACCCATTCAGGTGATTTAAGATCTACCAAAAACTTTGTACCTCATCCCAATCAAATCCAGGCATTACAAAATAAACCACCGACCAGAATCCCATATCATTCCCCATAAAAATATTGAAGGGGCCAGCCAGCCGGCGTGCATCACCGTTACTGTTTTCAATATCGTAATAGAGCTGCCCTTCAGCATGCCCAACTCCTGCATGGTTATCATCTGACCATTTGAAACCCACATCCGTGATCCTGGATCCTCCGGGGTTGAGCAGATGATATTTTTCAAAATGCAATTCTATCATCTCCATTACTTCCTCCACGCCGAGGATCGTCTCGTCAGGCAGGACAATGCCCTGGCTCATCTCCCATTTCAAACCTTCCAGGTTTTTCCTGAACCAGTTATCCAGGAACCTTTCAGCCGTGATGCGGATGTCCGCAGCATGGTCGGGATGAAAGGTGTGATAATCAAAGCACCTGATCATCCCCGGCAACTGGATGTTCTCAGTTTCCTCCAGCATCAGTTCTTCTGTGAGAAACCGGTAGAAGGTTCTGTCGTCTACTGACCCCGGTTTTTCAATACTGATATTCTTCCCATAAAGCTGGTCAAGTAATATTTCTGTACAGCGAATAATTTCTGCATCATCCATTTCCAGCGGTGACTTCAGGTCGGGGCTTCCAATCAGCTTATGAATGCTGATCGGTGCAACTGAATGCCTGCTGTTTTCAAATTGCTGCACCTGTTGCAAAAACATGGATTCGACCTCGGGAGGCAGGTCTTCTTGCGAATAAAAGCAGGCCCCGTGTTCGGCCTGCAGTTTAAGTTTCAATATCTCGTTTTCAATTTTAAGGTCCTCGAAGGAATTTTCTCCATTCACATCCTGAACCGGGAAGTTGGTGTCCATAAAAATCATTTTTATGAAACTAATGCCGGCTCGCACCATCTCGCTGTGAAAAAGACCGGCATTGCATGGTATTTTTCCCACTAATGCCTGTTGTTTTTCTTTTGCAAAAACGGGGAGTTGGCAGGCAATGGAGGACAGGATTATTGTGGTTCCTTTTTTGCAAGGCTATTCTCAATAAGCAGCGCATGAGAAATAAACGACCCGCTATAATGCTGGAAAAGCCCCGCGAACTGAAACATCTTGATTCTGTGGCAAGACTGATGGACTCGCAATTCCGCCTGCCCGGAACCAATTTCAGGTTTGGTCTTGATGCCATCATTGGCCTAATTCCCGGTGCCGGTGACCTGTCTACATTTGCTATTTCTGGCTACATGATCATGATTATGAGCAGGAACGGCGCCAGTGGATTTGTTCTGGCCAGAATGATACTGAATGTAGTGGTGGACACCCTGGTAGGCATGATACCTTTCGTGGGTGATATTTTTGACTTTGCTTTCAAGGCCAATATCAAAAACATGAAACTGATGAACCAGTATTATGAAGAAGGGAGACACAGAGGTGGTGCCTGGAAGCTGGTCATCCCTTTGCTCATTATTTTATTTGCTGTACTGGGACTGGTAATCTGGATGGGCTACCGGTTGGTGAGGGGGTTGATGGACTGGAACTGGAGCTGGTGATGTATGCTTTTGGCCAATAGCCAATGGCTATTGGATTTCTCTCACGATTCACGTCTCACGATTCACGATTCTCCACCTACCATCAATCACAAGCCAAAGTAAAATTAACCGTATAATCACCGCCTGGTTCAATATCAACCTTATAACCATTCACTTTGCCATCCTGGTTTTCATAATGCGTGATATTATATGTTGCTGAAGAAGTAATGGCTTTATTTACCCTGTTTTTTGTAACAACCGTCCTGATACCATAATCAAAAAAACCTGCACCGAAATAATCTGTTCCCTGGTAAAGCTTATTGGTATCATACGCATAGGTGGAAGTTACATTTCCGGATGACGAGATTTCCTTGATCAAATTACCATTTTGCCATTCATAGGTGGTAACAGATGGACTGGTAATAGGATGCGTATAAATTCTTTTCACTACCCTGGTGCCTTCATATTCATAGGCGGTATTTTCCCAATGCCCCCCTGTATAATCTATCCGCACATTAGTGGTCATCTTATCATTGTTGTAAGTAATTGTCCTGATGCTACTGATGGTCTGGCCATTGTCCTCTGATATAGATACCGTGTAAGTATTATCGTTATTATAGGCAAATGTTCTGACCGTATTTCCCGTTTTTGATTTGATCAGCCGTTTCTGGGCATCATATTCATAAGTCTTGTCACTGAAATTTGCACGCGTAGATTTCAGTATCCGGCAATTATCGATTACAGGAGGAGGGTTGCCGTCACCATCGTTATTGTTATTATCTTTTTTGCAGGAGAATAACAGGAGTCCGGGCAGGCAAATGCAAAGCAAAAATTTTCTCATTTCATGATGTTTAAGGATTAGCAAAACAACGGCAGCAGGGCAATTGCAGCAATAGCGAAATAGGGTGAAAGCCAAAGGCCATTGGCCAATGGCCAAAAGCTGTTAGCTTCCCTACTGGCAGGGATATGTTCTGATCACCACAAAACCTTCAGGTCCCGGGCTCATGGTGGTACCCGGGCCAATGGTGACTTCCTTAGCTGCCACATTCCACCTGGCACTGCCATTCACAATGATGGAAGGAGCCATGAAACTGTAACTGTTTTTGGCAACGCCAACACTTTTGCCGGATGAATAAGTACCATTCTGGTTAATTACGTAGTTGTCGATCATATTAGTCATCTGTATCAGCTTCGGATCTGTTTGCAGAAAATAGCGCATCCGTTCACCCTGCTGTGGTGTAAAAACATGACAGCCGATCTGCATGTGGTAAGACATGATATTTTCAATCTCCATCTGGTATGGATTATTACAGGAATCAACAGCAGTCCCTATATAATCACAACCAGATATAGTGGAATAGTGTACTTCCTCGAGATCGGCCTCTGTGTCCGTTAACAGATCACCTGCTGTAGTGGCATTTGAACAACTACCCGACCTTGCTACCCATTCTTTTCCAAACACATCTTCGAAGGTGTGATACAATCCCAGGGCATGACCAATTTCGTGGATCAAAACACTCAGGCTTCCTCCCCAGGCATATCCTCTTCTTATAGAAATAAAATTATTAGGAATGGCATAGGCATAACCCGCATAGTCATAGATCTCTTCATGAATAAAAATATTCAGGTATCCAAGCCGTATATGAGATTTTAAAAGATTTACATCACTCTGGCTTTCTACATCCATAAAATGCAAATCAGAATCCATGATCGTATCCATGCCGGCAAGTATCAGGCAAATGCCATATGGGGCAAGGGCTTCCCTGGCAAAGTTGAAAGCTTCCAGCACATCGTGTTCTTTAGGCAGGTAATAGGGATCTGAACCCCAATCGCTATCCGTAACATGAATAAAAGTCTTTACAATGAGCGGGGTATTCATTTGCCGGAGTGGTGCATTGATGGAAGGATCCACCAGTCTCGGAGTTGTTAAAGGCATGTGGCATTTTAATTGCGCCGGCAATATCTCCACTGACAATAACAGAATGAGGATAAAGAGGAATCTCATAAATTAATTTTTGGCAGATAATTTATTTTCCAGTTCCCTGATCTTTTGATCAAGCTCCAGGATATGAAGGGTAAGCTCTTCAACTTTTTCCAGGAGTTTTCTTTGCATCTCTCCCATTTCAAATCCTTCTTTTTCCACCACGGCAGCGGCGGGAATACCCGGCAGGTGCTTATTGGTATCAATGAATTTTTTCAATTCATTCAATGGCATCAGTCTGTACTTTTGGTCAAACACATAATCCGGCCAACCACTTGAGGCAAGCTTGACTTTCACTTCTTCGCAGATCACTTTGCCGGCCACAGCAAATTTGTATCCTGTGGGTACGGTTGCATTTCCAATGCGTACATTACCACCATCATTCTGCAGAATGAGTGTTGAATAGGCTCCGTTATTGCGGGCCACAATTTCGTTGTTATCAAAAATGATATTGGAGCTGTTAACATTGCCCAGGGTCAGGAAACCATTGGAGGTAAGACTGGCATCGGAACCGGAAGGAATATGAAGGTTACCTGTAGGAGACACAAACACACGGTCTGCACCATTATTCCTGATCACAAAATATCCTGCATCATTGGAGGAGTTGGTACCGATCCTGATATTATCACCTGAAAGTTGCAGAAATCCCTTATTCACACCCGAAGATTTTAATTGTATGGTAGGGTTCTGGTCGTTGATGGATACTGCATCATAGCTGTAATTCATAGCATCAACCACCAGCATGCCTGTTGCGTCATTGTTGCCTATCGCCAGGGCACCGGAAGTATGCATGGTAATATATTTGGCCGGGGATCCTGTTTGAAACTGGAGAGAACCTGCAGCCGCCATAATTTTAGACAGGTTGGAACTATTGCTGTTCTCAAATGTTATTTCTGAGATCTGGAAAAGATTGTTGGCCCTGAAAAGCAAAGCAGGTGATTCAGTATCGATCCTGATATTGCCGGCTACATCCAGTTTATGTAATGGATTGGATTTTCCTATTCCAACATTTCCTGAGTTATTGCTGTAGATATGCGTACTGCTAAGATTCCAGTTGGAAGAACCCCCGCCACCTGTCATTTCCTGCCAGGCAGTACCATTGTAAAACCAGAATGTATTAGAGGTATTATCATAAACCATCAGGCCACGGGCCGGAGATACGATGGCTGCACGCTGCGCGGAGGTCATCCTGGGAACAAGTATACCTCTTGAGGTACTTTTTACATCCAGCATGGCACTGGCGTTGGGAGTGGAACCATCATTATTTATAGCTACTCCTTCCTGGGCCAGGGAAACCATTGATGAACACATCAATGAAAAAAGAATGATATACTTCATAAAATAATTATTATTTGATTAAGCGGTGGTGGTTAAAACGGCCTCAATCACATTCATAAAAATTCTGAATCTGGTAATCGTCACCATTTCCCGGTACATTAACAGAGAATGCGGTGATATTTCCATCATTATTTTCAAAATGCTCGATAGTGTAAACCCCACTGTAGTTGGTAATTTTCTTAACCCTGTTTTTGGAGCTGATGGTCCTGTATCCCAATTCAAACTGTCTACGGTGCAGGTAATCTGCAGGGCGAGCAGGTTTACTCAGGTCATACTCATATAGAATCTCATCGTTTGAATCTATCTCCTTCACCAGGTTGCCGTTTTGCCACTCGTAGGTTACTACGGAAGTATTTGTTGCATTTTGATCAGAATAAGACCTTTTGATCAACCTTGGTCCATCATATACAAATGTTTCTTTGTACCAGCCCTGGCTAGTTGAAACGGTATGAACTGATGTTGCCAGCCCGTGCTCATTCAACTCAACCGTTCTCGTATAGGATGTGGCACCATTGTTCGTTCCTACGATGTTGATCACATTTCCATTATAACTAAATGTGATCACCCTGTTTCCTGATTCGAACCTTATCAATCTTTTTTGAGCATCATATTTGTAGATATTGTCATTGAAATTATAGCGGGTGGATTTTACAAGCCTGCAGGGATTTGCTGCAGGGTCCTGGTCCTGGGGATCGTCATCATTCGAGGTGTTTTCCTTTTTACATCCTGCAGCGAGGATCAGGTAAACGAAGGAAGCCAGCAGCATAATCTTTTTCATAATCTGGTATTTTAAGTTGAATAGAATACAAATCAAGATCAAAGTGCTCTTTCGGGAAATAGCGAATAAGGGTGAATTCTATGGTGATTATATCAGTGACAATAACGGAGAACGGGGGAACGATTCACATTTTCAGTTAACCTGCAGGGTGATCGGCTTGCCTTGAGCATTATCCTGACAACCATGCTAGATGAGAAACCACCTGCCAATTATTCTCATGAGAACCATCATTTATAAATGACTACAGAAAACCCAACTCCTGATCTTTCATCATCATCTGAATCGTAGAAGTAAATATTGATTCTTGTGGCACTACCGGTGGGCTCCCATGAGGACATCATTTTGGCACCACGGGGCGTAATCATTACGGTGGCGTTGGTAATGTCAGAAGTGCATTCAAGTTTGAAAATTGTACCTATCCAGCCTCCCGAAATATTGGAAGTACCACTGATCTTATTGCCATTACCATCAAAGGTCGCATAACCAAGAGGCAACATGCTCTCTTCGTTGATGTTCAGAAGTTTTCCGCTTGCAGTGAACTGGAAATTATTGTAACCATTGGTACGTATGATAACCCTGCCGGTTGCATTGCCTACATTGGTACCTAAACGCAAATTATCTCCGCTGCGCTGGATATAAGCCTTTTCAACTTCACCTTCTGCAAACTGAATATTGTTTAAGGGAACGAGATCGCCGGATGGGGTCACTTTAACGGCGTCCGCACCATTGGTGCGAAAAATAATATTACCGTTGTTATTTCCTGAAACTGTTCCCAGCCTGAAATCATTTAGGGAAGGCCCACCGGTGAGTTGCAGAAAGGCACGGGATGTAAAATTGTCTGTGGTGAGACGGATCTCGGATGATGTATGAAATATACCAGCCGGATCAATATACGCCTGGTTTCTACCGCCGGTTTCAAAAACCACCCGCCCGGTTGGATTTCCCAATCCGGTACCTAATACAATATTACTTTCTGATCCATAAATCCTGCCTGCAGTATTGAAATTTCCATTAATATACCTTGTGAAAGAAATGCCTGGCGTATTTCCTTCCAGTTTTATTTGCTGTAAGGCATCATTTGTACGAATGTGTAAAGCGACATCCGGATTTTGAATTCCAATTCCAACGTTGGGAGTCGTACTGTATTGGAAATTCCCCACTCCTTTCTGCCACATAGGTTCTGGGACATCCTCACTATCAGCAATCCGTTTCCATGAATCTTCATAGATATACAAACCCCTTGGCTGTAGATTGATTCCATTGGTTTGATACACCATCAGCCCCGGTGTAGGTGAGGTCATGGCAAGCCTTTGAAGGATTGTAAGTCTTGGTAATAAAAATCCTTTGGTGGTACTTTTTAAGTCGAGTATTGCACTTTCGTGAGGAGTGGAGCCATCGGTGTTGATGGCAACTCCCTGCTGGGCATCCACGATAAATGAAGCATGAAATAATGCTATGAGGATAAAATATTTCATATTAAACTATGAACGGCGAAAAATTATAAAAGTTGAATTGCACAAACTCTTAATCACATTCGTAATGGTGTATGATGTTGAATTCAGAATTTGGTGTGTTTACTTTTATATTGGTGATATTCCCGTTACTGTCCTCAAAGTGGGTGTATAAATTCTCACCATTGTCCTGTTTGATTTTTTTAATCCTGTTCTTTGATTTGAAGATTCTGTAGCCCGTTTCAAACTGGCCAAAGTTTTGGAAATCGGCCGGATGAGAAAGTTTGTTTGTGTCATATTCATAAATGATATCACCATTTGAACGGTTCTCTTTCACTATGTTTCCATTCTCCCATTCATAAGTACGGGAAAGAGTGGTCGTACCATTGCTTGATGTGTAATATCGTTTCGTCACCATTGAACCATTGTACTCATAAGTTTCTTTATACGGTGGTGCAAGAGCTGGGACGGCATCCACTGTTGTTGCCAAACCATGTTCATTTAATGTAACGGTTTTTGTAAAAAACAATTCTCCATCATGTTTATTTACTATAGTAATCACATTTCCACTATAACTAAACGTTACTTCGGTTGTACCATTTACATATTTGACAAGTCTTTTCTGATTGTCGTAAGTATATAACTGATCTAAAAAATTTGCCCTTGTCGTTTTCACGAGTAAACATGGGTTGTTGTCCGGATCCTGGTCCTGGGGATCATCGTCTGTTGTATTTTCTTTTTTGCATCCTGATAGGATGAAGAGTGTTGCGCAGGCCAGAAGAATAAATTTTTTCATGATTTCGTTTTTTCCAGATTAGAGGATACAAATCTTGTAAAAACGAGAAGTGAAGGCAATAGCGAAATAGGGTTAATTTGGGATATTGGCTGGTGGCTGTGGGCTTTTTGGCTGAGGGCTACTAGCTGTTAGCTAATGGCTGATAGCTTTTGCGTGGAATTCAAATAAAGTCTATCTAAACACAGGCGGCCTGGCTAGCAGCTAAAGCTAGAAGCTATTTGCCATTGGCTGTTAGCTTTTGCGTGGAATTCAAAGAAGGTTTATCTAAACAGAGGCGACCTGGCTAGCAGCTCGTAGCTAGCAGCTAGAAGCTAATGGCTGTTAGCTTTTGTGTGGAATTCAAAAAAGGTTTATTAGCCTGGCTAGCAGCTAGAAGCTAGAAGCTAATGGCTATTTGCCATTGGCTGTTAGCTTTTGCGTGG
>JAEYUA010000032.1 GCA_023433755.1 Bacteroidota bacterium
CTTCTGTAAAATCGATTGATGATCTTGGTACAATGATCCCGAAATGATTAAATACATAGGTAATGAAACCGGAACAGTCAAAACCCTGGCGGGGATCTGTAGAAGCATATTTATAGGGAACGCCGATTTGGGTTTTAGCATAATCAATCAACTGCTGCGGTAGCACATTTTTGGTATCAATCTGTTTGCCGGTAAAAAATCCCGAGATGGTTGAATCTGCGGAAAGGCTGTCTGCCTGCACTGCTATCTTATTCATGGAATCAGTATGCAGTGAATCCATATAGGCTTTGGCCTGCAGGGAATCCTTTGAACTGATCTCGATGGGGTTCTTATCCTCGATCACATAAACGCAGGCGGAAAATGCCATGCTCATTACCAGTAAGAATGCCAACCTGTTTTTAGTCATACCCTATCGGTACAATTTTCGGGCTAAATTTGCGGCTCAATCTTACCTATATGCCAGAATTCCGCATCGAGAAAGATACCATGGGGGAAGTGAAAGTACCCGTGGACGCCTATTATGGCGCTCAGACCCAGCGCAGTATTGATAATTTCAGGATCGCCCAGGACATCAACCGCATGCCGAAGGAAATCATCAGGGCCTTCGCCTACCTGAAAAAAGCGGCTGCCATCACCAACCTGGAAGCGGGTGTGCTGGCCAAAGAAAAATCTGAGCTGATAGGAAGGGTTTGTGATGAGATCATTGATGGAAAGCTCGATGAATTTTTTCCCCTTGTTGTATGGCAGACCGGCAGCGGCACCCAGAGCAATATGAATGTGAATGAAGTGATTGCCTACCGGGGTCATGTATTGAACGGGGGCAAGCTGGCCGATAAGGAAAAAGCATTGCACCCCAATGATGATGTCAACAAATCACAATCATCCAACGATACCTTTCCCACCGCGATGCATATTGCCGCATACAAAATGCTGGTGGAAGTAACCATACCGGGAATAGAAAAACTCAGAGATACACTGGCGGGGAAAGCAAAAGCTTTTTATGATGTGGTTAAGATCGGCCGTACGCATTTTATGGATGCCACCCCGCTTACACTGGGACAGGAATTCAGCGGTTATGTATCACAACTCAATCATGGATTAAAAGCAATTAAAAATACACTCCCGCACCTGGCTGAACTGGCATTAGGCGGAACGGCAGTGGGTACCGGCATTAATACACCTGAAGGTTATTCTGAAAATGTGGCAAGGCATATTGCCAGTCTTACCGGCCTTCCTTTCATAACCGCTGAAAATAAGTTTGAAGCCCTGGCTGCCCACGACGCGATCGTGGAATCGCATGGCGCATTGAAAACAGTTGCGGTGAGTCTGATGAAGATCGCCAACGATATCCGCATGCTCAGCTCCGGACCACGGGCAGGCATAGGCGAAATTTTCATACCTGATAATGAACCTGGTTCTTCCATCATGCCAGGCAAGGTGAATCCTACCCAATGCGAGGCCCTTACCATGATTGCAGCGCAGGTGATGGGTAATGATGTTTCCATCAATATCGGAGGATCTATGGGACATTTTGAACTGAATGTTTTCAAACCCGTAATGATCTATAATTTTTTACACAGTGCAAGACTGATCGGTGATGGCTGTGTAAGTTTCAATGACCGTTGTGCTGCAGGCATTGAACCCATTGAAGCCAATATCAGGAAGCATGTAAATAATTCACTCATGCTGGTTACAGCGCTCAATACCAAAATCGGCTACTACAAAGCCGCTGAAATTGCACAAAAGGCACATAAGGAAGGCACTACCCTGAAGGAAATGTCAGTGAAGCTGGGATATGTTACTCCTGAAGAATTTGACCAGTGGGTGGACCCGGCGAAGATGGTGGGAAAGTAACAAATTGAGCTGTGAGCTACGAGCTACGAGCTGCGAGTTCGCAGCTTCCCACTTGCATTTTATCCACGCATTGCTTAATTTAACAATGCATAGATAAACGTTTCCGTTACCCTAAACTCTTACCTGGTATGAAAGATAGATCCCAGTCCGCCATCCAGTACAGCGGATACCCGCTGTCGGTGATCGAAAACAAAACTCCTGTCATCAAACCTGCTGTTGTGCGAATGCCGGTGACGCAAACACATACACAAACAACCTTCATTCAAAAAAACCAGATCTCCAATGATCCCATCAACTGGGATCTGAACTGGTTTGGTTGCTATGAATGATCAGAGCTTGATGATCTTGCTGGTTTGCAGTACCTGGTCGTAAGCATTACGCACCTGCACATAATACATGCCTGCAGGCAACTCTTTGATATCCATCATCAGGTCTGACCGAGTTGTTTTCTGGCTCTTCATTTTTACACCCGCCATATTAAACACATCCACATAAAACGGTTTGGCTGCGCTCACTTTTACAGATACCATCAATGGACCCGTGGTTGGACTCGGGTAAACAGATATTTTCTTTTCCACTTCACCAGGATGCAGCAGCGTATTATCATTAATGGGAAGGATCAAGCCTGAATAGGAAAATTCAAGAATGCGTCCTGCATTGGGGGGAGCGGTGCCTCCTCCATTAAAACCACCGGTAGGACCAGAGGTCTGTCCGCTTGCATCACAGGCAAGATAAAATTTAACCCCGTTTGGCGCTATCGCCAGGTCACGGAACCTGCCTTCACCCCTGAAGTAACTGGTTGTATCTGTACCGCTGCTGTTATTCGTGATCCCGGTACCCGCAGCATTGAGCTTCAAACGGTAAACACGTCCTGCTTTGAGACAGGTCACCAGCACACTGTTCTGCCATCCCGGGATTTTCCCTGCAGTATATAGATCTATGCTTGAGGGAGCCACTGTAGGCCAGGAAAGATAGTTGGACCCGAGGGCCTGGATATCTGTTTTATTAAGGGTGAATAATGTTTTTACAGGTTCCCGGTTGGTAGTGGAATTGGCAGCCGCGAATGCACCTTCATCTACGCCTGAATAACCACCGAGTGTAAGACCATTGTAGTTATCATCACAATAACCGGATACGCGGTTCCATCCATAATTATTCCCGGGAGTGATCAGGTTTACTTCATCATCGGTTTTATCTCCATGTTCTGAACTGAACAACCTGTCGGTGCCATTGATGTTTGCCCACACAATACCCTGGGCATTGCGGTGCCCGCGCGAATACACGTAATCTCTTGGTGATATCGGCAGCCCGTTATAGAATGGATTGTCACCCGGCACCCAGCGGTCAGCGCCGGCACCCACAGGTTCTGAGTTGAGGCGGAGAATTTTTCCTTCCATCACATCGAGTGCCTGCGCATTATTCGTGCGTGAACTGTTATTAAACTGGCCTGCTCCCATGTCCCCGATGGTATAATAGAGTTTCAGATCAGGACCTATGATGAGCCTACCGGAATTATGGTCATTGCTTCCGGGCATATTATCGAGTATGATCTCCGGATTGGAAAGGGCATTGCCATTGTATTCATAACGCACGATCCGGGTCAGGAAATTACAGGGGTTGCCGGAGTTGGCAT
Source organism: Bacteroidota bacterium (assembly GCA_023433755.1). Taxonomy (GTDB): domain Bacteria; phylum Bacteroidota; class Bacteroidia; order Chitinophagales; family Chitinophagaceae; genus Flavisolibacter. The sequence continues at coordinate 3,488 of JAEYUA010000032.1, forward strand.
CAGTTGAACAGTTTTGACCTGTGGGCCTGTTGAATACATAGGCCAGGTAAACCCAGGGTTTGGCAGCCCTTGTGGCCGCATCGGAACTATATAGGTTAGGATGAAGTGCCATACCCATCAAACCACCCTGGGGCCAGCGGCCACCATCGCCAATGGAAAAATTCTTTAAAGCGGAAAGATTCAGCAATGTTGTGGCTGTACCATTGGCCACATTGATCCTTTTAACGAGGTAAGTAACACTTTCGGTTACCCAGATGGAATCATTGGGTCCGTAAACGATCTCCCAGGGGGAGTTTAAATTACTGGCAACCACTCTCTTTGTAAAAGGTTCGCCCTGGGCCAAAGCTACCTGGGCAACACAAAGCCAGCCTGTAAATAATAGCCATCCGGGATTTTTGAACATAGGTGGTTGGATTTAGTCACAAAATAAACAGGCGCATGATGTGAATCAATAGTAATATTCCCTGAGAAATACTCAGTAAAAGAGGGTAAAAAACTACAGGAAATACCTATTGCGCGGCATTTCAATCGAACCTATCTTCGGTATAAGATCCAATCCTATTAAACCGAACCTAACTATGAAACACAATACTACCATATCATCTTTTTTTGGTGTATTGGCATTTTTCCTACTCGGTCTTTTCCCTTTTATATCACAGGCGCAGAACATTGATTTTGGTAAAAGTTATTATAACGTTACCAAAGCTACTAATGGAGGTACCGTAGAACCAGGCGATGTGCTGGAGATCAGGGCTTCCATTGTAGTGAGAAGCGGCACCTACGACAGTTGCGCTTATTTTGATGTGATCCCTGCAGGAACCACTTATATTCCCGGTACCATCAGGGTTCTGACGAACGAAGGGAAAATCTATAAACAGTTTACTGATGCCATAGGTGATGACCAGGGTTTCCGAAGCGGGGCCAACATCCGTATCAACCTGGGCTACCGTGGTAATGCAAATCCAGCTACCGCTTACAGGAGAGGCCGGATTGTAAATACCCACAGGCCATCGTTTTTTGGCAGTACCTGTATCATGATCGCATCTTTCAGGGTAACAGTAACAGCGGCATACAATACTACGATAAGCCTTGGTGGAGGATCAATGTCCTACAGGCCATCCGGACAGTGGCTGCAGTCATTCACATTTCCGGCCAGGAGGGTAATGATTTACCAGAATGTTGGTATCTGTCCTAACGCCGTTGGCGCCAACTCACTTGGAACAGAGTTCAATGGAACATTCGGTACAGGTAAAGACCGAAACAGGGGTGCATCTGCGAATGTGCCTACCGGTTATACGTATAATGCATTTACCAATAATTCACCAAACGACTATTACTACGGCATCCCTAATAATACCAGTATCAGAACAGGTTATACTACCAGTAATGCATGGCCGAAACCGAATGCAACCTATCGTGTATTCGGGCTGTGGGATATCATTGGAGACCATACAGGCGCAGCCGACCCAGTGATGGGAAATCCCGCTGCTGACACGGTTAACAATGACAATGCAGGATACATGCTGGTGATCAATGCGGCCTACAGGATCGACTCAGCCTTCCAGCAGACCATTTCAAATCTTTGTCCCAATACCTATTACGAGATCTCGGTATGGATGCGTAATATCTGTTCAAAATGCGGATGCGATTCTGCGGGAAGAGGTGTTGCCAATTCCGGTTATATTCCAACCGCGCCTGGTGATTCATCTGGGGTACACCCCAACCTGTCCTTCAACGTAGACGGGATTGATTATTACACCACTGGTAACCTCCTTTACACAGGTGAGTGGATCAAAAAAGGATTTACTTTCAGAACTGGCCCTACGCAGAACAGCTTCACCCTTAAAATTTTCAACAACGCGCCCGGTGGTGGTGGTAATGACTGGGCGCTGGATGATATATCCGTTGCCACCTGTAGTCCTAACCTGGCCTTCACCCCAAATAATACACCAACCGTGTGTACGGGCAACGTAGTGGACTTAGGGGCTTACATCCGGTCTTATTTCAACAATTATACATTCTTCAAATGGCAGCGCAGTACCGACAATGGGGTGAACTGGACCGATGCAGGAAGTATCGGCACCGGGGTGCCTGTATGGAATGGTTCTGCATACGAGTATTATACGGCTTTCCCCACGTTTGTCGCGAATATGGCTGACAGCGGATTGAAATTCCGCGTAGTGGTAGCCAGTACCATAGCCAATATTTCTGATCAGAACTGTTCGTTCGCGGATGCCAGTTCTATCCTTACCCTGAATGTGATTGATTGCGGTTACGCATTGAAGACAGATATCATTTCCTTCTCGGGAAAAAATGAGGAGGGCACCGTAAAACTCAACTGGGTTTCAGGCCATGAAGAAAACCAGGTGCGCTATGAGGTGGAAAGAAGTCTTGATGGTGTTCAGTTCTCACGTATCGCTGAAGTAAATGGATTGAATGGAAGCGAGGTCAATTATTACAAATGGGCCGGGCCATTCCCCCAGGCTAATACAGCGTATTACCGTATCAGGCTTATTGATGGCAGCCAGCAAAAAATTTCAAGGGTTGTACGACTAAGTTCCAACAGGGAAATGCTGAGTCTTGCCAGTGTGGTTAATCCTTTTTATGATAAACTGCAGGCAGAGGTAAATGCGGGTTCAGCCCAGGTAGCGCAGCTTCAACTGATTGATAATTCGGGAAGGGTGGTGAAGATGCAGCAGATTAATATTGCTGAGGGATATAACAATATTCAAATTGAAACCGCTAACCTGCCGAAGGGTTTGTATACACTTCAGTTGAGAACAAATGCTTTGGTGATCAATAAGCGGGTGCTGAAACAGTAAGTTTTTAACCAGCCGGATCTTTCGCTGAGTTCTTTGTTTTTAAAACTAATTGACAGGTTTTAGATCTGCACGATCTACAAGCACCTGCCATCGTACCAGGTCCTTCGTCGCTGGTGATGTTGTTGAGAGAACAGTGCCACCGCCACCGCTCCTCAGGATGACAAGAGGTTTACTAAAATTC
>JAEYUA010000088.1 GCA_023433755.1 Bacteroidota bacterium
TATTCCGACCATTACCCGCTGGTAACAGACCTTCAGATGAAATGATCAGAAGCTGAAGCTGGAGAGGCTGGCCGGGCAAACCAGGCGGTTGCTTTTTCGTTTACCATTCACCGTTACATGCAAAATGTTAATCTGTTCATCCTGGAAATCACAGAGCATGGAATTATTTACATCCACCTTACTTACACCGGCAACCTGTTCAGCTTCAAAATAAGCGTATACAGATTCCTTGTCATATTCAAATCCGATGAAATTGTATTTAACCGGCTTGCCATCAACGGTGAGTGCAATATGTTTTGAAACGTAATCTGGAATCAGCCGGTCAAATTGTGATTTATCCTTATCAGTAGTAATATCAAGTGTGGTCCGGTAATTCTTTTCCAGTATGCTTTCCAGGTCATCTGCAAACATCTTACAACTGATCTCAAGCGTTTTTGCCGCCGCATTATGGTTGATCTCTGTCACCGCCAGGTAAAAAGGATGAGCGGTTTTCCCCACCTCATCAAAAGGCACCTGCCTCAAAGGCAGCACAGAGGCCCATGAGATCAAAAACCATTTAAACAGGATAAGTGCCATCAGCATATAATTTTTCGGTGTTACAAAACTCTGTTTTATTTTGAAGCCTCAAACATCAAAAAGGTTAAAACCTTCGGACTCTCTTAACGCACATGGAAGATTTTGGTTTTTATTTCAGGTTTGGCTGGGATCACATTATTGATACGGGCGCCCTGGATCATATCCTGTTCATAGCCGTGCTTTCCGCAATATATATGCTGAAGGACTGGAAGCAGGTTCTGATCCTGGTAACTGCCTTCACCCTGGGCCATGCTATAACCATGATACTGAGTTCCCGCAACCTGGTAGAAGTGAATACGGCCTGGATTGAATTCCTGATACCCTGCACCATTGTTGCTACTGCCATTACCAACCTTTTTCAGAAAACATTCACGCATAAGGCCATCCGCATCAATTATTTTCTTGCCCTTTTTTTCGGTCTGATTCATGGCCTGGCGTATGCGAACCTGATCAAATTCATGCTGGTAGACGATCAGGATTTTATTGTCACCTGGCTGGGGTTCAGCCTGGGCCTGGAGGCCGGACAGATCCTGGTAGTTCTTGTACTGCTTCTGCTGGCTGAGGTTTTCGTGAACCTGTTAAAATTCAACCGGAGGATCTGGGTGCTGCTCGTATCCGGGATCGTTCTGGTAGTTTCGTTGAAAATGGCTATTGAAAGAATCCCTTAGCCCATATTGTTTCAATTTTACTTTTAAATAAACAACAATGAAAAAAGTTTTTTTGTTTTTTGTATCAGCCGCCGGTTTCGCCGCGGTGCATGCACAGAACATTCAAAACAACCCTGGTTCCAACCATGGTAACAAATTTGAACAGTTAGGCACCATCCTGCCCACGCCTAATGAATACCGTTCCGCCAGCGGTGCACCAGGACCCAAATACTGGCAGCAGCGTTGTGACTACGATATCAAGGCTACACTTGATGAAAAAGCTTTGAAGCTTACTGGTACGGAAACCATCACTTATTACAATAATTCACCGGACGTGCTCAGGTACCTCTGGCTCCAGTTGGATGAGAACGAACATAGTTCTGTAAACAATGCCAACTACCAGACCAGTAATACGATGCCCCGGAATGCAATTCTTTCCCAGTTGGAAAATATGGAGAACAGTAAGACGGATAATGGTTATGGTCATAAGATCACCAAACTTACCGACGCACTCGGCAAAGCTTTGAAATATACCATCAATAAAACCATGATGCGTGTAGAACTGCCCCAACCCCTGAAGCCCGGGCAGAAATTCATTTTCAAATGCGACTGGTACTACAATATCCCTGACCGCATGACAATGGGCGGACGCGGTGGTTATGAATACTTCGCTGAAGATGGCAACCATATCTTCACCATCGCGCAATGGTATCCCCGCTTATGTGTTTATACGGATTATACAGGCTGGCAGAACAAACAGTTCACCGGCCGTGGTGAATTCGCGCTCACTTTCGGAAACTTTAAAGTGCAGATGACTGTTCCTGCCGATCACGTGGTGGGCAGCACCGGTGAATGCCTGAATTACGCGCAAACGCTCAGTGCCACACAGCAGGCAAGATGGAGACAGGCACAAACAGCAAAGGATGTAGTAGAGATCGTAACGCTTGCTGAAGCAAAGAATGCGGAATCCAAGAAAAGCAAGGCTACCAAAACATGGATCTTCAAAGCAGAAAATGTGCGTGACTTCGCCTGGACCTCTTCCAGGAAATTCGTTATGGATGCCATGCCGGTAACTGTGGAAGGAAAAAAGATCATGTGCATGAGTTTTTATGGCAAGGAAGCCTATAACCTCTGGCGCCGTTATTCTACCAAGGTGGTGGCGCATACCGTTAAAACCTATTCAAAATATTCCATTCCCTACCCTTATCCCACAGCCCAGAGCGTGGAAGCATCAAGCGGAATGGAATACCCGATGATCTGTTTCAACAATGGCCGCACCAACCCTGATGGTTCGTACAGCGAGCAGACAAAATATGCCATGATTGGCGTAATCACCCATGAGGTGGGCCATAATTTTTTCCCGATGATCATCAACAGTGATGAACGCCAGTGGAGCTGGATGGATGAAGGCATCAACTCCTTTGTTCAGCATCTTACACAGGAAGAATTCGATAACCGTTATCCATCACGCCGTGGTGCTGCCTGGGCTATGACAGATTATATGAAACTGCCCAAGGACCAGTTGGAACCCATCATGACCAATTCAGAGAATATCATTCAATTTGGTAACAACGCTTATGGCAAACCGGCAACTGCGCTCAACATCCTGCGTGAAACAGTGATGGGCCGCGAATTGTTCGATTATGCCTTCCGTGAATATTCAAGGCGCTGGGCTTTCAAACACCCGGAGCCTGCTGATTTCTTCCGCACCATGGAAGACGCAAGCGGTGAAGATCTTGACTGGTTCTGGAGAGGATGGTTCTATGGTACAGACGCGGTTGATATTTCCCTGGATTCGGTGAATTATGCAAAGGCCCAGCCTGGTACGCCACCCCAGAATGCTAACAGGCCTTCCTTACAACCCCTCGATAAACCGGCGCTGGTTGTAGAAGATATTTCAAAGATCAGGAACCGCGAAGAGGGCATTAAATTCCAGACTGATGCTGATACCAGCCTCCGTGATTTTTATTGGAGATATTCTCGCGGACTTGAACCTTATGATACGGCCAGGTATGCCAGGCCTGCCGGTGGATTCGGAATGAATACGGAAGCACTTACCGCGGAAGAACAGGCAAAGTATGCCAACAAACATTTCTATGAATTGCATTTTACCAATAAAGGCGGACTTGTATCTCCCATTATAATCGAATGGACCTTCAAGGACGGATCAAAGGAAATTGACCAGGTTCCAGCCTGGGTATGGAGGTATAACGAAAACAAGGTGACCAAGTTTTTCATGAAGGATAAGGAAGTGGCTTCCATTAAACTGGACCCTTTGCAGCAGACCGCTGATATTGACCAGTCGAACAACAACTGGGGAGGACCTACTTCAGAACCAAGCAGGTTCCAGTTGTTCAAAATGAAACAGGCTGCAAGAGGTTATTCCAACAATGTAAACCCCATGCAGAAAGCCCAGGAGAAAAAGGATTTCTAAATACGATAATCATTTAATTAAAAGCCATCCACCGGGTGGCTTTTTTTATTGGTTAGTTCCTGGGTAGAAGTAAATTTATTACTGTTATGATCATACGCTTTGTAGAGCGGTCACCCATTTAAAAACATTCAAATGAAAACAGAAAAAAGTTTATTGGAATTCAGCCGGCGCTGGGACCTTGCCATGGAAGTAAATGATGCGGACCTGGTCGGGAGTTTCATGGATGATGACTGGGTGATTATTGCAACCGACGGAGGCATCACGTCAAAAGACGGCTTCCTGCAGCATATCAGGTCAGGCGCTTTAACACATCATACTATGCGGTGTGATTTCGACAGGATAAGAATGTATGGCGACACTGCTGTCGTCACCAGCAGGGGTACCAGTGCAGGCCATTATCTTTCACAACCCTTTTCATTTTATGAATGGTCAACAAGTATTTTTCATTGGAAAAATGATCAATGGACCTGTGTATTAACCATGCTAACCCCGGCAAAAACAGGATCGGTCAGCGAAGAAATTCCCTGACACCTTTCATGAAAACTTCCTTGTGTTCAGGAAAAAAAATGGAAATGTGATCGGCATCGGGCCAGATCCATAAACTTACCCGTGGAATGTAGCGGCCCATGATCCAGGCATTGCCTACCGGTGCTGCAGGATCAAGCGCTCCATGAATTACCAGGGTCTCTGCCTGGATGGAACCAAGTCTATCTGGTGTGATATCAGGATCATTGGAAGGAAGCCTGAAATCATAAAATTGCCTGGCAAGCCGCATGCCCTTTTCGGGTCCGTGTAATTGCGACATCTCGATAGAATCCGTAACAAAATTATTGGGGCTGCCCAGTGAGCCAATAAAGCTTCTTGTGGAATCAGAGAATTTTACCTGCGCTGCTATAATGATCATTTTTTTTACCGGCAGCTTATTGAAGGCGGCCATGTATAATGCAGAAATACCACCTGAACTAAAACCCATTATATGAAAAGAGTCCAATTGAATCTGTTTCACAAATTTTGCCAGGTGAAGGGAAGCGAGGGAATGGTGATAGGCATTTCCCGAGTCGAGTACGTCAGACCTGCCGTGACCGGGAAGATCCACTGCGATGACCCTGTAATTCCTGGACAAGTCTTTCACATATGGTTTCCAGTCCTCAGCCGTCCGGTTGAAGCCATGCATCAATAACAAGGGAGTACCTGAACCGGTTTCCTCGTAATAAATGTTTTTTCCATTCACCATTTCTGTTCTGCCATTGGAAGCATAAGGCAGTTGGGAAAAACTACTGTTCAGGAAAATTGACAGGCAGCAGGTGATCAGGAAACGTGAAATCATTGTAAATGGTATTAAATTTAGGGAAGTCTGTTGATTCGTGGACCATAGACCATGGTTCATGGTCCAGGGACCATCAACTTCCACCATGAACACCAACCAGCTCCTCATCCGTCACTTTTACACCTGCTTCAGCCAGCGCGATTATTATGGTATGCAGGAGTGTTATGCGCCTGATGCCCATTTCTCTGACCCGGTATTCCGGGATCTTGACAGCAGGCAAACAAAGGCCATGTGGGAAATGTTATGCAAGAGAGGGAAGGATCTGCAAATTGAATTTAGTGATGTGAGAGCCGGTGAAACCAATGGCAGCGCGAACTGGGTGGCACAATACAGTTTTTCGCAGACTGGTAGAAAAGTAGAGAACAAAGTGCATGCGGAATTTGAGTTCCGGAATGGATTGTTCATCCGCCATACAGATCATTTCAACTTTTACAAATGGTCGAGGCAGGCTTTGGGTTTCCCGGGATGGCTGCTTGGCTGGACACCAGGCTTTCAAAAGAAAGTGCAGCAAAAAGCAGCGGCAGGTCTGCAAAAATTCATCGAGCAGTCTCGTTGACCCAGGCAGGCAAGGCCTCCAGGAGTTTCAAACCATGGTCTTGCTTTTTCCAGCCCAATGTATGTGTGCCATTGGTGATGACCAGGAAATCCACGGGCACACTCATATTATAGCGCAATACCTGTTGCAAAACGCGTTCACTTAGTTCTACACCCGGTTCTTTACATTCAACCATCATCCATGGGCGGTGTGCGGAATCATATACCAGGATGTCGAATCTTTTTTTCAAATCGTTAAGCGTAATCTCTTTTTCAATGGCTATAAGAGTGGAAGGATAATTCAGGGAGCTGACCAGGTAGTTCACAAAATTCTGCCTCACCCATTCTTCCTGGGTAAGCGGCATCCAGCTTTTCCGGATCGTATCAAAAATATACCGGCGTTCTCCTTCTTTTTTGATGCGAAAACCTGGTGAGGGAAATTTCACCTCTATCATGCATCAAACCTAATGATTAAATTCGTTGCATAAAGGCAGTCATCTTAAAAAGCATTGCCTGCCATCAATATGAGCATGAAGACCAAAGAAGATATCGTTAAAAACTGGCTGCCACGTTACACAGGAGAATCGCTGGGAAATTTTGGGAAGTATATTCTCCTTACCAATTTCAGCAATTATGTAAGAATGTTTGCTGAATGGAACAATGTTCCCATCGTGGGCACCGACAAACCCATGCAATGCGCAACAGCAGAAGGCATCACCATTATTAATTTCGGCATGGGAAGTCCAACAGCAGCCACCGTTATGGACCTGCTTACAGCCATTTCTCCTGAAGCGGTTTTATTTCTTGGTAAATGCGGCGGGCTTAAAAGAAGGAATAAACTGGGTGACCTCATTCTTCCCATTGCTGCTATCAGGGGTGAGGGAACTTCCAATGATTATTTCCCCGCCGAAGTACCGGCCATGCCTGCCTTCGCCCTGCAAAAAGCCATTTCCACCACCATCAGGGAGTACGAGGTGGATTACTGGACCGGCACGGTGTACACCACTAACCGGAGAGTTTGGGAACACGATGAACCTTTTAAGGAGTACCTGCAGAAAATACGCGCCTATGCCATTGATATGGAAACGGCAACCATCTTCGCTGTAGGATTTTACAATAAGATCCCAACCGGGGCCCTGCTGCTGGTGAGCGACCAGCCCATGGTGCCGGAAGGTGTTAAAACAGAAGAAAGCGACCGCAAGGTAACCGAGCAGTTTGTTGAAAGACATCTCAGGATCGGTGTTGATTCATTGAAACAATTGATCAATGGCGGGCAAACCGTAAGGCATCTTCGTTTTTAATAGCATAATATTTGCATCCTCACTGAAAATCACATTTCATGAAACTTTTTTTGATCCTCAGCTCCGTTGTTTTCCTGGCCACTGAAAAATCATGCAAAAAACAAAAAGCTCTTGATACCTGCTTCAAGGGCAGACTCGAGGTGAAGGGCGGATGCATGAATTATACGATCAGCCTGCAGGAAGGCAATATGGATACTTCATGGTATGTGAAGGAATGGACGGATGATCATTCCGGCAAACAGTATCAGAATGTTTTTGCACTGGGTAGTCGTTGTAATTTTCCGGCCAACATCAATGAAGGAGATGAATTTTATTTTACTATTGACAGCCTGGCGCCGCAGGATTGCGCCGTTTGCATGATGTACTACCCGGTGCCGGGAAAAAAACTCATGATTAAAGTACAGGATCAACCCTGTGAATAGAAAATGTAATTCATCCACCCAATCATTCATCATCAAGCCACTTCTTTCCATATCTTCTCTTTCTGTAGATTTCACCAATGATGGTGTGCATACACAGGCGGTAAAAAATATTTCTCTCGAAGTAAACCGCGGAGAGATCCTGGCTATTGTGGGCGAAAGCGGTTCAGGAAAATCGGTCACCTCTCTTTCCATTCTCCAGCTCCTGCCCCAGCCTCCTGCACTTTACAGTAATGGTGCGATTCATTTTTCTGATGACGGGCAATCTTCCATTGACCTGCTGAAGATCCCTTCTGCAGAAATGCAGAAGATCCGTGGACACCGGATCGCGATGATCTTCCAGGAACCAATGACCTCACTCAACCCGGTGATGACCTGTGGCCGCCAGGTGATGGAAGCCCTGCTCATTCATAAAAAGATGAGCCACGATAATGCAAAGAAAGAAGTGATCAACTGGTTTGAAAGGGTGAAGCTTCCGCAGCCGGCGAATATGTTTGACCGTTATCCTCACCAGTTGAGTGGCGGCCAGAAACAAAGAGTAATGATCGCGATGGCCATGATCTGCCATCCTTCCCTGCTTATTTGCGATGAACCTACCACTGCGCTTGATGTTACTGTTCAAAAAACAATACTGGAACTGATCAAGGAACTGCAACTGCAGGAAAACATGGGTGTGATCTTTATCACGCATGACCTGGGTGTGGTGGCGGAGATCGCCGACAGGGTGGCCATCATGTACAAAGGGGAGATTGTGGAACAGGACCTTGCGTCAAAAATTTTCAAAGAACCTACGCATGTTTATACCAAAGCATTGATCGCCTGCCGGCCGGCCATGCATCCGAAAGGTGAAAGACTGCCGGTGGTTTCAGATTTCCTGAACCCCGTTAATAAATTTACAACACCTCCCCCGGTTGATGCTGCCCGACCCGCTAATACCACCCCTCTTGTTGAAGTTAAGAACCTGGTAGTGCAGTTTCCGGGCAAAAAAAGTTTTTTCGGTAAGCCATCCGCTTTCATTAAAGCAGTGGACCATGTAAGTTTCACCATCAATAAGGGAGAAACACTGGGACTGGTGGGTGAATCTGGTTGTGGCAAAACCACCCTGGGCAGGGCTCTTCTCAGGCTGATCGAACCGGCTTCAGGACAAATCTGTTTCAACGAGACGGATATAACGGCACTGGACAGGGAAGCATTGAAGAAAATGCGAAAGGAAGTACAGTTGATTTTCCAGGATCCTTATTCATCACTCAATCCAAGGCTGAGTGTGGGTGCTGCCATCTCTGAACCCATGAAGGTGGCAGGGATCGGTAATTCTGATAAAGAAAGAAGAAAGACCGCGGCGGAACTTTTGGACCGGGTCAATCTTCCTTCGCATATGCTTAACCGTTACCCGCATGAATTTTCCGGCGGACAAAGGCAGCGGATCGTTATTGCAAGGGCCCTGGCGCTCCAGCCTGATTTCCTGGTATGTGATGAATCCGTTTCCGCTTTGGATGTAAGTGTGCAGGCACAAGTACTCAACCTGCTGAATGAACTCAAAAAAGATTTGGGTTTGACCATGCTGTTCATCTCGCATGACCTGTCAGTAGTAAGGTATATGTGTGACCGGATCATGGTAATGCACAAAGGTGCCATCATTGAATCCGGTGAAGCTGAAGAAGTTTACCATCGTCCGAAGAACGCGTATACCAGGTCACTCATTGAGGCAATTCCCTCCATCTGATCATTCACCCATTTCGATTGCTTCCGTAAAATCGTAATTATATCGCTGGTTGAACCTGTAAAATTCAGCCGCGCTGTTGCGCTTGGAATATTTCATTTTCCTCAGGATCTTTTCCATCTGTAGTTTCAAAGGTTCATCAACCTCTATTTTTCCTGCATTCAGTTCAGTGAAATTATACTTCAATTCCTCGTAATACTTACCCTTTTGCTCAAATTCAAAAGCGCCGGTAGCCGGAACGATGCCGACTGTGGCAAGCTTCCAGGTGTTGTCATCCTTTTTCTGTTTATACTTGAAAAAATAAACAAAGCCATTGCGCTCTTTATGCTGAACCGGCAACTTGTTAACAAATACCATAGTATCCGCCCTGTTATAACTATTGGTCATGCCCAGCAGTTTACTTTTTGCCAGTGAAACATGATCGTAACCCGCAGGAAACAAATGCTGTTTATTCTGTGCTTTCAAAGACCTGTAGAGGTAATACCTGTAATCATCCAGGCTTGCAAAATATTTCAACAGGCTGTCCGGAGTTTTTTTGCCATGCCGGAGCATCAGCATGGTGGTACTATACTTTAATTTTTTATCATTGCTGGAAAGCAACTGGTTGAACAAGGCCGGCACGGCTGGATTTTTATCCCAGAAGGGCATCAGAAGCGTTGCATATAAACTTAACTGGCTGTTGCCATAATCATCCTGCTGGTTATAACGTTCCCCATCTTCCTCATCTTCCTGCGCCCTTTCAATAGACCTGCTTTTTTCCCTGATCATTTGCTTTTTGAGCAATTGCCTGGCTTCTATCAGGAATCTTGAACTGTATTGTTCATAATCATTTGCTTTCACCAGGTTGCTGTCAATCAGGTCGCCCAGCAACTCCATCATGGGCTGTTCATAATCGTTGATATTAATCAGCGGCAGCAGGTCCTTAAATATGGAACTGGTCAGCTCGAGCGAATCATTAAGGACTTCAAGGAAAGAACTCCCGTTCCTTTCATAATCGTATTCCCGGTAAACCGCAGGCGGGTAAGTATAGGTGGAACCTGAACGGATCACATCAACAGCCCCTCCTGAGCCAACGCCAAGCACCGGCGGTTCAGTGGTCATGATATCACGGAAAACACCATAGGAATAATCGGTCTGCTGGTATAATAAAGCTTCCAGGGCAGTGTATTGCAGGTCAATGGTGTCACCGGCAGCAAAATAGATCTCCTTTAAAAATTCAGCGCTTTCTTTTGATTTTATGGTGGAAAGATTCCAGACCATTTCATTTTTGATATCGAGATATTTTTTCTCATTCCAGTTGAGGGAAAGAATGGCTTTCTTCAACTGTGGAAAATCAGTTGAATCAAATTCAACCGAACCAAGATTTTTGACAGCCCTTTTATGCTGCAGGGTATCTGTACTGAAAAAATCAGCAAAGAACAAGGGAGATTTTTTAGCTTTTACATCTACTCCTTTTACTGTGTCGGATGGTGTAAAACTTTCATAGAAATTTTTGATGAAAGCTGATTGTCCTGTATGAATATCACCCTGGGATTCCAGCCTGTAATCCACTCCATCCTTTGAAAATAATTTCCCATAAACATAGCGGCTGCTCTTTGGATCACCCAACACATACTCGAGCACCTTCATTTTATTGGGCAATTCATATCTTTTACGCGACAGGTAAGTCCAGTCCATCCTGGATGTTTTAAAACTGGTGGTATCCCGCGCTTCCAGGGAAGCTGTATCTGTTTCCTGGTAATACCTGGCAGGTTTCCTAAGGGTAACATAGATCTTTTCTCCTGTTGAATCATTTTCTACCAGCCTTTCCCTGAAAGTGCCTCCGTCAATCAGCCCGGCATCCTCATCATACATTCCATAACGGTTCGGCATATTCTCGGGGAACATGGAGATCTTTTTTTCCTTCTCCAGGGGCACCGGGGATTTTACTGTAAAATAAAGACTGGTATCCGTATAGGTCTGCAACGGGCCGTACTGGTAATCGAGGAAACTAAAAGAGTTGAAAAATTCCTTCATCTGCGGAATTTCTTTTCTTCCGTGCGCTACAATCGTGTAGTAGTTGGGACCACGAATGATAAACCTGACAGTGGCTATTGAACCATCCTTATACCTGTATTTTGCATCCAGCGCTGCATACCTGCCATGCCTGGTTTGTTTGCGGCTTACCAGTTTATCAATGAACTCTGATGAAGAAAAACTTTCTTCCATGAGGTTCAGATCAAAAGAATCTTCTTCCACGAAATCAAAATTATGCACGTCAGTGCGGATCACTTCATAGCCCGTTCCTGTTTTGGCATCAATTGCCTTGAACTGCCAGTTATCAAAATTGCTTACAACAGGATTATGCGGCAGACTGACTTCGAATCCGCCGGAAGAAGGTCTCCATTTGATCCAGGTGGATGGATAATTCTGAAAACTGATACTGCTGAAAAAATTATCTGCCTCTTTTCCTTCCTTCACATATTCACCATTGCCGCTCATTTTGAAAAGGATCACTTCGAATGGGGTTACAAAAATATTATAGCGCTGGTAGTCGCCGCGCCTGGTACGGTTCACAATTTCCATTCCCTTGTAGCCATTGCGGCTGATCTTTTGTTTGGTGAGGATCTTCCCGGGGATGTTCTCATAAACCACGCTGTCGATCTTCCTCAGCACCATGTCTTCGGTATGTCCCCAAAGATTACTGTTGGTATTGATCCTGGTGACCATGTAATAACTACCGTTGCTCATGTCGGCAAACTGCTTTTGCCTGGCCATGCCTGACTCACCTGAAAAATCATAGAGCTTTCCCGGAACCTGTACACTGTAAAAACCATCTTCAGAGACCTGTTTACTGAACTGTACGGGAACACGGATCTTTTCCACTTCATCCTTATGACGGCTGTCTCTTTCCGTCATTTTGATAGGCCTGAGCTTATAACCCATTCGGCGCAGCATTTCAATCACACCCCGCTGTCCGGGTAAATGCGCCGCACCCACACCGACAAACAATTTTTGTTTTGTTTTGAGAATCGAATCAATGGAATTGGCCTGGATCTCGTTTCGTTTGTATAAAAATTTTTCATCGAAGGCCGTCGACTGGCTGTTCAGTTTATTGATGGTATCAAGAAGATCGAGGTTACCTGTACGGTAAGCATCTTCCAGTTTATTGAATGAAAAATCACCATCATATTCATAGCTTCTTTGCTTCTTCTCTTTTTCTTTTGCGGCATCTTCATAAGCTTCCTTCATCAGTTGCATGCTCTCGTCAAAATCCTCCACACCACACACTTTCTTACCCCATTTTTTACCTGCCTGGTAAATGTGCAGGTCGAGATAAGTGTCTTCCTCAAAATCACTGGCCCTTTCAGAATAACTGCGGTAAAGAAAATTATTGATCAGCGAAGGACTGCTGTATAGCGCCATCTCGATCATTTTTTCATAGGAAGGGAAGCGCAGGCTGTTGATGGAAAGATAATCTGAAGGGGAACCATTGTTTCTCCATCCCGGGTCATAACCATACATTCCCTGGCCTTCGAGATCATACCTCGAAAAATCTTCCTGCCAGGTACCCATATCCGTTTCAAGTGCTACCACATCGGCATTTTTGATACCCAGGTAAAATGAATCGGATAAATTAAAGACCATCTTGCTGCTCACATGCATGGTACCAAAGAGGTAAGAAGGTTTGTCTAAACCCTTCCCGGTAATTTCCCAAAGCAGGCTGGGATAATCTTTTGCAGGAACCTTGGTTTTTTGTGAGAAAGAGATTGTGCTGATAAGCAGGAAAGCCAGAACTGCGAAGGTCCTCATAAACGGATATGATTGTTTTTTAATAAATAATGCCGAGGCTCCCAAGATAATCATAAAACAACCCCCTTGGGGGTAGAGAAGCAAAAAATATAGCTTAAATTTTAATTTAACCCTTATTTTTGCGGCCTTTAAAGCTTAACGACTCACCCGGTGCCGTAAGACCGCGGTTGGCTAAGAGGAAATTCAATGCCCGGGCTCCCGGGAATCTTTCCTGCACTTTAGCACCCGTTCTCCCGCCCAGTCTGCGTCCACAGCACAACAATTTAACTGAATAACAGCCCATGAAGCTTTCACAATTCAAGTTCGACCTACCGTTAAACCTGATCGCCCAACATCCTGCAAAAAAACGTGAAGACGCCCGTATGATGGTGGTTCACAGAAAAACCGGCCAGATCGAGAACAAACATTTTAAGGACATCCTCGAGTATTTTGACGACAAGGATGTATTTACTGTAAACAATACCAAGGTTTTTCCCGCAAGAATGTACGGCCGCAAGGAAAAAACCGGTGCCAAAATCGAAGTCTTTTTACTTCGTGAACTCAATAAGCCCAACCGTCTCTGGGATGTGATCGTTGATCCCGCAAGAAAGATCCGTGTGGGCAATAAATTGTATTTCGGCGACAGCGAAGAGCTGGTTGCCGAAGTGATTGACAACACCACTTCACGCGGACGTACCATTAAATTTTTACACGAAGGCACAGAGGATGAATTCCGCCAGGTGCTGGAAAAATATGGCGAGACCCCTCTTCCCAAATACATCAAGCGCAAGCCGGATGATGAGGACAGGGAACGTTACCAGACTGTCTATGCCAAGCATGAAGGTGCTGTTGCCGCGCCTACTGCAGGGCTTCACTTCAGCCGTGAGCTCATCAAGCGTTGCGAAATCAAGGGCATCCGTTTCGCGGAAGTAACACTTCATACCGGTCTTGGAACTTTCCGTCCCATTGAAGTGGAAGACCTGAGCAAGCATAAAATGGATGCGGAATATTACCAGATCGAGGAAACCGCCTGCAAGATCGTGAACAAGGCCAGGGAGACCAACCAAAGGATCTGTTCCGTAGGAACTACTACCATGAGGGCCCTGGAATCTTCAGTAACTGCCCAGAAATTGCTGAAACCATCAGAAGGCTGGACAAATATTTTTATTCATCCTCCTTATGAATTTAATATCGCGGATTCCCTGGTTACAAATTTTCATTTACCAAAGACCAGCTTACTGATCATGACCTGCGCATTTGCCGGTTATGATTTGACGATGGAAGCTTATAAGAAAGCCATTAAGGATAAGTACAGGTTTTTTAGTTATGGAGATGCGCTGTTGATTATTTGAGCTGCGAGCTATTAGTTGCGAGCTGCGAGAGGGTGTCTCAAATTCGGAGATTCAATAATTGAACTTAATATTTTAAAACCCGCCGTTTTGGTGGGTTTTTTTTATCAATAATAGTGTAGAAACAAACTTGGAAAATACATAAACCGCCGAGTAGGCAAGCGGGAGTTTCACCCGCAAGCCTCTCACAGAACCGTACGTGACAGTCTCCCGTCATACGGCTCGTGTCATCCTTTGATGTCCATAACTTAATCTTTCACAACTTCATTATG
>JAEYUA010000191.1 GCA_023433755.1 Bacteroidota bacterium
GCACTTCGATCTCCAACAACCCGTTTTTCCAATTGAAATCTTTTGCTTCCATTTCATCGGAAGCAAAGAATAGGGGGGCATTTTTTGCTTTGGACTGCTCTTCAAATACCAAAAAGGTCTCAGCTTGTTTCTCTCCAATAACCACAGGAGTATCTTCCTTGATAATGCCGGCTTTCTCTGAGGCAATTGCTTCCAGGCTGTTGCCCAGCATATTCATATGATCCCAGCCTATATTGGTGATGATGGACAAAATGGGTTTGATGATATTGGTGCTGTCAAGCCTTCCACCGAGTCCCACTTCAACTATGGCAACGTCAACCTGCTTCATGGCAAAATATTCAAAGGCCATTGCAACAGTTATTTCAAAAAATGAGGGATGGATCTTTTCAATTAATGGCCTGGTTTTCTGAACAAATTGTACAACAAAATCCTGGTCAGCCATTGAACCATCCACCTTGATTCTTTCACGGAAATCATAAAGGTGGGGAGAGGTGTACAATCCTGTTTTCATCCCGCTGGTCTGCATGATGGAGGCCAGCATATGGCTAACGGAACCCTTGCCATTGGTACCTCCAACATGGATGCTTTTGAACTGGTTTTGAGGATTACCCAGTTCATCACAAAGTACAAGGATATTATCAAGGTCTTTCCTGAATGCAACACTGCCCATGCGGCTAAACATGGGCAGTGTGTTATATAGATAATCAATGGTCTGCTGGTAATTCACGCAGCAAAGTTAATTATCCTCTTACAGTAAAGTTTACCTGGATCGTTTGTTTGAATCCACCTTCATACTTGGGATATGTTCCCTGGGCGGCTCTTCTTTTAGCAATCTCGATCTGGTTCCTGTTGGTGATCGTAGAACCTTTGGGTTGGTAATCGGCTCTTGTTAACTTGCCACTGGCATTTACTACAATATCGAGCATGACTTTGCCGCTCTCAGAAAAATCGTCTTCATAATTTTGCGGAGGAATATTGATCACTTTAATCGAACCTATATTCCTTGGACCGGTATAGCGGGTTCCATTAGGATCTCCACCATTTACACCTTTATCACCATCACCATTGCCATCACCCTGGTTGCCTCCTTTCTGGTACGAATCGGCGCCATTTCCACCAGTGCCATTGCCACCACGGGGACCAGACATCACCACTTTGGGTTTTTGTGCCTGCACTACATCTTTCTGAACATTATTATCAGTCTTTACAACTTTGGATTCTGTATTGATCTTTTTCGCATCAGGCTTGCTCACAACAGGTTTTGAAACAGGAGGAGCATCATTGCTTACATCATCAGACGATATATCCTTTACACTTTCCTCCGCTGCCTGTACTGGTTGGGCGGGTGCGTAAGCTGTTTGCTCAGGTGCACCTTCACCAGGCAACAAGGGCTGGTCAGAACCGAAACCATCCAGGTCGCTGCCCAGGTTGATCTCTACAAATTGCTCTACTGGCGGAGGATCAATTTTAGAAGGAATGCTCCAACTAATCAGCATTACTACGATCAGAAGAAGTACAGTAAGCCCGGCTGTAATACCTAGAGCTTTCAGATTTTTCTGCTTTTCAAATTCTGCGGACATGGAGATTACGTTATTCATACAAATATAAAGGTTGTGCTTTTGACATGAAAACGATGGAAAAGTTAGTCAAATTGCACACGATTCGTCCATTTGCAAGGGTATTTTAACAATTGGCCATAGATAGATGGCCTGTTTTGAACGATGGTCCCTGTTCCATGAACTGCCTGCGGGAGATGCCAACTGCCGCACAAATTTCAACATATGGAATTTAAACGCTCTCGTACGATACCTGGAGGATCAGGGGACAGGTTAGCGCCACACAGTGATTGTTCACCTGCCCGCCTGGCCGGGCAGGTAATTTTTCATCATCATCAGCCCGGCAACCGGACCAATCGCCAGGATCAACAAGGCATATTGATGAAATGAGGAGGACAGGTATTGAAGCAATTGAATGCTGGCAATAGTAATGGCAAAACCAATTGATGTGACGATGGTCAATGCGGTACCCTTTACTTCTGGTGGTGCCGATTGGGCCACTAAAGTAGAAAACTGGGGGGAGTCGGCTACTACCATAACACCCCACAAGATCAGGATCACCAAAAATATAGCAGGAGGTAAACCGAAACTGAAAGGAAGTAAAAGACAACAGCATCCTGAAAACAACAAAGCTGTCATGGCAACGGTGCGACTTCCTTTTTTCATGGATGCCAGTCCGCCTGCAATGCAACCGACCATTCCTGTTGCAATGGTGATGAACGTCCATAATGCAACATCCAGGTCCATATTATTTTTTTCATTGTATGTGACAAGAATAAATGGAATAAAAGACCAGAAAGCATAGAGTTCCCACATGTGGCCGAAATAGCCTAAAGCGGCAGACCTGAAATTGGAATAGCGGAATATAGTGAAGGCTGCATTCCATTTGAATGCAGATGATGCCCCCTTTTGAGCAGGAAAAAATAATAGTATGAGCAAGCCCCCGGATAACGCAAGCAGGGAGGTAGCGATCACAACTTTCTTCCAGGCTAAACCATCAAAACCATAACTGATAAGATAGGGAAAGGCGGTACCCAGCACGAGAGCTCCTACGAGGAATCCCATTGCTTTTCCCAATTGGGCAGGAAAACAATCGGCGGCGATCTTCATGCCAACGGGATAAATCCCTGCAAGGAAAAAACCAGTAAGAAAGCGGATGGCCAGGATCCATTGGAGGTCATGATGAAACCAGAGTAACAAAAGATTTACGGCTGCTGCAAGCAGGGAGGAAAGTAAAAAGAGTAAAGTGGCGGGGAAACGGTCGGCTAAAGTCAAAAGGGAAAAAGCCAATGTGCCTACAATAAATCCAAATTGAACAATGGAGGTGATGATGGCATGTTGTGATCCACCCCCGGGTTGGATATCGTTGATGATGGCATTACCTGCAAACCATAATGATGTTCCTGCAAATTGCGCGAATACAAGAAGAGGAAGCAGTAGCCCTGCCTTACGCATGATGCAATTTAGGGATTGAGGTGGGCGCAAAGAAAACAGAATTGAGAAAAGAGAAAATTTAGCAGGGTAGTTTACTCTTTGCGCTCTTTGCTATCCTTTGTTTCCTTTACGGTTAAAAGAAGTTTATTGTAACGAGAAGTAAAAATGAAGCATGGATTATCTGAGCCTCTAATGCGCAAAATCTCTATCATACTCACCCCTGATCCGCTCCATCGGTGGATTGAAATAACCATATTTCAAATGAGGGAATTCCTCCTTCAGCAACTCCATTAACTGTTTCATACCCAGGATCTCTCCTCCATCCATTACACCAATTTTTCCCAGGTACCAGTCGGGATCAATATTAAAATTCCGCCACTGGATCATTTTCAGATCCGTATCTATGATCAACTGCCGCAGTGCTTCATATTCAGCCACCGAATCGGTCATGCCCGGGAAAACAAAATAATTGATAGAAGTCCATCCTCCATAATCCCTCATCACTTTAAGACTGTCAATAATATCCTCGAACTGGTAATTATTCGGACGGTAATAAGGTGTATAGATTTCTCTCCTTGCAGAATTTGTGCTCACACGGATGCTGTCCAGTCCAGCTTCGCAAAGCGCTTTCACAGCATCCGGCTTGCTGCCATTGGTATTGATATTGATGCTGCCTTTTTTGGTGTGTTTCCTGATCTCAATAATAGATTCCCTTATCGTTTCCCACATCAATAATGGTTCGCCCTCGCAACCCTGGCCGAAGCTTACAATCGGGTAAGGAGCTGTTTCCAGGTGTGGCACCGTGTACTCGATGATTTCTTCCGCGGTGGGTTTGAAAGTGAGCCGGTCCTGTGTGGAGACTATACTTTCTTCCTGTGGCTGAAAAGAAATACAGCCAATGCAGTTGGCATTGCAGGCAGGGGAGGAAGGGATGGGACATTCCCATCTTCCAATAAAATAATTGCGGGCAGCAGGACAATGATACGTGAGCGCACAGTTATTGGCAAGATGCGCAACCAGGCGGTTGTGCGGGTATAATTTCAGGAACTGGTGTACACCGCTTTCAACTTTGGTGGTATCAAAGCCTCCGCATTCCTGGCGGATGTCCTGCTCAATGCGAACCGCCGGCACGTAAAATTTATTATCATCCCAGCCTACTGCGGTATAACAAAAAAGCGGGAGGGTGGGAGCATCCGGTTGTGTTTCGTAGGCAGCGAGATAAAAACCTGTATGAGCCGGAGGTATGAAAGCGGCCACAGCCCATCCTTTTTCACATAGACGCATCTCACCGGTTTTCACATCAATGCCAATGCCTTTGCGCCCGGGCAATTCGTAAAGCTGGCCACCTTCCGGCAACAGGATCCATTCATCTCCAGGTATATCAACTGCATCCCAGCCGGTTCTGCCTGCTACATACAAAGAAGTATCCTCGAAAATATTTCCCTTGCCGTCGCTGTATAATAAGTATGGACGCATAATTACCCTTTTATAGTCTTTTCACCTTCGATTTGTTCCCTGCAAAAAGCGTTCAGTTTTGCCAGCTCCAGCAGGGAAAGGTCCTGCATCACCTGGTACTGCAGGTATTTCTGTTTTACATGAAACAGGGTGATAAAATCTTCTCTTATGGTTACATTTTCTAAATCCTTCCAGTACACCAGGTGATCACGGTAATATCCCGGGATCCTGATACCCTCATTTTCGAGGGACAGGATGGTTTCCTGGAAAATTCTTCTTTCCGAAAACATAAGCAGGATACAAAGGAAGGCAAAACAAAAAACACTGAAATAATCTATTGAGCGGGCTATCCCTGTCATCATGAGTCCCAGGTAGGCAAATGCAATTACCTGTAATAACCGCAGCCAGTAATTATAGCGGGCTGCCAGGTCAATCCTCCGCCTGAAAAACCCATAAAAAAGAGAAAAAGCTCCAATCAGCAATACTGGCAAAACCCGGATGACTTCCTGGTAATTCAGCAACCTGAAATAATCCGCTCCTTCAGCGATCATAAAAAAACCAACCAGGATATGGAAAAGAGCGGCACTCCTGCGCCTTCTTTCCACGCCTTCTATCCTGACCGTTACACTATACATTGGTTTCTGGATTACCGGAAACAAAAAGATTGCACATCTTAAATAAAACCCTTGCGCCTACATTAGCATCCCAGCCATTCTCGCTGGTGCTCACTTCCACCAGGTCAAACCCGATGATCTGCTTCCCGGCCTTTTGTAGTTTTTTGAATAAATAAAAAACCTGCTCTGTTTCAAATCCTCCCTGCACGGGCGTGCCGGTATTGGGACATAATTTCGGATCGAGTCCGTCAATATCGAAACTGATATAAATTTTGGATGGCAGTTGCGCAATGATTTCATCGGTGATCTCCCGGAAACTTTCGCCCTCATATTGCCGTTCCCTGATTTCGCTGTCGAAATAGGTGCGGATGCGCTGCGGATTTTGTTGGATGTATTCATGTTCGCCCTGGGAATAATCCCTGATGCCAACCTGTACAAGTTTCTGTATCTGCGGAATTTCATTCAGCGCATTGTACATGATGCTGGCATGGGAATACACAAAACCCTCATAACCTTCGCGCAGGTCACAATGCGCATCAATCTGGAGGATACCGAAATCTCCATGCTTTTCACCAATGGCTTTCATAAATCCCAGTGGAGTGCTGTGGTCTCCGCCAAGCAGGGCAACCAGTTTATTTTTCTCCAGCAGTGATTTGGTTTGCTGGTACACCCAGTTGTTGAGAAAGAGGCTTCCTTCATTCACTTCTTTCAGGGTCTTGCACATGAACTGGTTCTGCTCCACCACATCACCCTTCGAGATATAATCGATATATAATTCCGCTTCCTTGCGCAGGTAATCGCTTTTAAACAGGATTTTCCTGTCGGGTTCGCGCATGTAAAAACCCTGTTGCCATGCAGTAGGTGCATCCGGATCAAAAAGATCCACCTGCAGGCTGGCTTTCATAATTTGTTCCGCGGCTCTTGCCGTGCCTGAACCAAAACTTACCGTGACCTCCCAGGGAACGGGCAGGATCACCAGCCGGGCATCATCTTCTGTTATGGGTAAACCGA
Organism: Bacteroidota bacterium; assembly: GCA_023433755.1. Taxonomy (GTDB): domain Bacteria; phylum Bacteroidota; class Bacteroidia; order Chitinophagales; family Chitinophagaceae; genus Flavisolibacter. The sequence goes on from JAEYUA010000191.1 coordinate 6,071, forward strand.
ATATATTGTTATTGGGATTACCGGCACTGTTAGGGTCAAAACTGGAAAGGTCTATCATGACTGATTTTTGAAAAGGGATGCAAGTTAAGCCGCCTGCCTCAGGTGGCAAAATTACCCAAGCCGCCAGTTGAACTCAAAGAAATTCAGCACAATGTGAAAACTTTCTTAATGATGAGAATCAAGCCTGATAATGGAGGGTGATACGATTTTTGGGCTACCTTTGCCCCGCATTACTTTAAGTATGAAAAAGACTCATATCATTCTGCTGCTTTTGGTTATCGGTGGTATTGTTGGCATGTCATTTTTCATTAAAGATCTCACCACCCAGGAGACCTTCGCCTCCGCCAGGAAAAAAGAAGGCAAATATGTAGTGGTGAAAGTAAAGCTTGATACTACAGCGGCCATCGAATACGATGCCATCAAAGATCCCAATAAAACTGTTTTCTACGCTTTTGACGGTGACGGCAAACGCAGCAAGGTAGTTTATACCAACGCACGGATCAAGGATATGGAACTAAGTGAGGGCATTGACCTCAATGGTTATATGCGCGATGGATATTTTGAATGCAACAAGATCCAGATGAAATGTCCATCTAAATACAAGGATGACATGGACGCCGCACAAAAAAACCTGCCTTCAGCAGGTTCTTCAGAATCTAAATATTAATTAGCTGATGGATTATATTGGTGAGCACCTGCTGCCCGGAAGGCTTGGACATTTATTCATTCTACTTTCTTTGATCTCATCTGTGGCAGCAACAGTCTGCTATTTCCTCAGTGTTCAAAAAGCTAAACAGAACGGGAATGCTGGCTGGCAGAACAGTCTCCCCGGCTCACCTGGATCGCAATGGAGAAAGCTGGGCAGGATGTTCTTCATCATTGAAGCCATTTCCGTGGCTGCTGTTTTCGCCATTCTCTTTTACATCATCAGCAATCACTACTTCGAATACAAATACGTATGGCAGCATAGCAGCCGTGACCTGGAACCCAAATACCTGTTAAGCTGCTTCTGGGAAGGCCAGGAAGGTAGTTTCCTCCTGTGGAGTGTGTGGCATTGTGTATTGGGACTTGTATTCATCTGGAAACAGAAAAAATGGGAAGCACCAGTGATGGCCGTAGTTAGTTTTGTACAGGTACTGCTTGCGACCATGCTGCTTGGGGATGTTTTTGGTATGCACATCGGGTCTAACCCGTTTGTGCTGATGCGCAATACCGATATGCTGGACAACGCGCCGGTGTTCTTTGATATTGAAACGGGTGCCCTTCGTGCGGATTATGTAAGCCTGCTTTACCGCGGCGACGGTAATGGTCTGAATATCCTGTTGCAGAATTACTGGATGGTGATCCACCCGCCTGTACTTTTTCTTGGTTTCGCCTCCACACTCATTCCCTTTGCTTTCGCGGTGAGTGGACTATGGATGAAAAAATATACCGAGTGGACCAAGGCAGCACTGCCCTGGGCGCTTTTTTCCGCTGCCTTCCTTGGCCTGGGAATCATGATGGGTGCGGCATGGGCTTATGAATCGCTCAACTTTGGCGGCTATTGGGCCTGGGATCCCGTGGAGAACGCAGTGCTGGTACCCTGGCTGGTGCTCATGGCCGGCATTCACACCCTGGTGATTTTTCGCCATACCGGTAATGCACTTCGTACTACGAACCTGTTTTTCATTCTCACGTTTTTATTCATTTTATATTCCACCTACCTTACCCGTAGCGGCGACCTGCAGGATACCTCGGTACACGCATTTACCGGTGATGGTATCACGGTATGGCACCTGAGGATCCTGTTGCTGATCTTCGCCATCCCTTCATTGATATTATTCTTCAAACGTTATAAACAGATCCCGCATATTGTGAAAGAAGAGGAAACCTCTTCCCGCGAGTTCTGGATGTTCGTGGGATCCCTGGTACTCTTCCTTTCTTCCATCCTGATCATCCTGATGACCTCCATCCCGGTGATCAACAAGCTGGCGGATTTTACAAGGATCACTTCTCTTTTCAACAAGGATGAACTTTTCAGGCCTTATGCCATGGGCGAGGAGGCTGAACATGCTTACAACCGCATACAAATCTTCGTTGCCATTATCCTGGGCCTGTTCTCTGGTTTTGGCATGTATCTCAAATACAAAAGCACCCCAAGGGCCTATCTTAAAAAACTCATTCTTCCCCTGGTCATTGCTGTTATTGCTGCCAGCCTGGTTCTGGCTATCGGAGATATTAATTATACCAAGCAGGGGATAGGCTTCCAGGCAACTATCTGGGTGGCGGTGGCCGCAACTGTATTTGCTGCTATCACAAATGGCGCTTATATTTTTACAGGAGTGAGAGGACGGGTGAAAAATGCCGGTGGTGCTATTTCCCACCTGGGTTTTGCCCTGATGTTACTGGGCATACTGATCTCCTCTTCCAAAAAAGAAGTGATCTCCCTCAACAGGGGTGGCATTCCAGCCTATTTCGGTGAGGGCAGCAAGGAAAATCCGGGTGAGAACCTCACGCTTGTAAAAGGTTTGCGTACCGATATGGGCAAGTATTGGGTGACCTATAACCGTGACTCGGTAGATCCCAGGAAATCCACTAAATGGTTTTACATCCTGGATTTTGAAAGCAAAGACGGCAAGGAAAAATTCACACTAAAACCCAATGCTTTTGTAAATGAAAAAGGTCAGCGGGGACTTTCTGCCAACCCGGATGCCCGCCATTACCTCGATCATGATATCTTTCTTTATATCACCTCTCTTCCAGACCCGGACCAGAAACAGGATACAGCCTCTTTTCGCCCTGTTAATATGAAAGTGGGTGATACCGTTTTCTATTCCAAGGGACTGGCGATCCTGGATAGTATTTCAGTGAGAAATGATGTGCCTTCAGTTGACAGCGTGTATATAGCCAGTCTTACCGTAAAAGCACAAACAACCAGCATTTATAATATCAATACATACCTGATTCATGACAAAGGGGTCAACTATGTACAGCCTGATACATTGCAGCCCGAAAGCCTGGTGATGCAATTACAGAATGTAACGGCTGATGGTATTGAACTGGGTGTAAAAGAGTCTGATTCCATTATGGAATATGTGACCATGAAAGCCTACCGTTTCCCGTGGATCAATATACTTTGGGCGGGTACCATTATCATGTTTATAGGCATGCTGATCAGCATGTACAAAAGGATGGAAAGGAAAAAACTGACCAACCGCGAAATCCGCCGGAAGGTAAGCCAGGCTGCCGTGGAAGTATAGGGTAGTCCATGGACCATCGACCATCATCCATGGTCTATTTTCACTTTTCTTAAACAGCGTTTTAGTTAATTTGACTGTCTGTTTGAAGTGATCAAACCGTTCTGTATTTTTAAACTATGTCCGCCCGCTTTTATTTAAGCCTGCTGTTCTTCACCTTCCTGTCGCAGTTTGTATTTGCACAGGCCGGCCCTGACCGTTCCCAATGGGGGCCTAATGATACGATTATTGTTCCCGCCGTTTTTTATAATAATGAATGGCTGCCTTACAGCGAAATGGACATGCTCTATGTTTCCAATGTTTCCCAGAAAAAACTCAATAAGATCGTAAAAGAATACAACCGCCTGCGCAATGCCGTATATGTAACTTATCATTATGCACGCAGCGCCGGTGCAGTAATCAATGATGTGAATCATCACCTCACCAATGTAAAAGATAAAAAAGCCCGCAAGGATTATATCAAATCCAGGGAAGCGGAATTAAGAAAGCAGTTTGAAAAACCGCTTTCTGATTTATCCGTTTACCAGGGCAGGGTACTGATGAAACTGATCAACCGCCAGACCGGGAATGACTGTTACGAGATCATTAAAGAATACCGCGGTGGCCTTAATGCAAGAATGTACCAGACTGTTGCCTTTGTGTTCGGCTCCAGCCTGAAGCAGCACTATGATTCGCAGAATGATGATTTTGACCGGCAGATCGAAAATGTTGTAAAGGAAATTGACGGGGTATGGTATAATAATCCACAGCGTCCCTCTGTACCATTGACGCGGCACCAGTAAACTGCTTCATACAGGAATCATTTAGCTTCTTATCTTTCCGCAATGAAACTGGATGTATTAGCCATTGCTGCCCATCCCGATGATGTGGAATTGGGATGCTCAGGCACTTTGATCAAGGAAGTGAACCGTGGAAAGAAGGTTGGGATCGTGGACCTTACCCAGGGAGAACTTGGCACCAGGGGCACTATCGAAACAAGATATGCCGAAGCCGCTGCTGCTGCTGCCATCATGGGAATACAGGTAAGAGAAAACCTCAAAATGCGTGACGGTTTTTTTAAAAATGATGAAGAACACCAGATGCAGGTGGTGAAAGTGCTCAGGAAATACCAGCCCGAAATTGTAATTGCCAATATACTTGAAGACCGTCACCCGGATCATGGAAGGGGAGGCTGGCTGGTGTATGATGCCTGCTTTCTTTCAGGCCTGCGCCAGGTCAAAACCCACGATGAAAACGGAGAAGAACAGGAAAAATGGAGGCCTAAATTATTACTGCACTATATACAGGACCGTTTCTACGAACCGGATATCATCATTGACATCAGTGATGAATGGGAAAAAAGAATGGAATCGATAAAAGCCTATAAAACACAGTTCCATGATCCGGCGAGTACTGAACCGCAGACCTATCTTTCCAATCCCGAATTCATCCAGGCACTTGAAGCCAGGGCAAGATTGCTGGGAAAAAGAATTGGAGTGAAATACGGGGAAGGATTTTTATCGAAAAAGAATATCGGTATTAAGGATCTCGATGCTTTAATACTGAACGAAACTTAATTTCCATCCAGTGGCCAATAACCATTAGCCATTGGCGGCTCTCACATACCGGATCTGCCATTTAGGGTTCCAGGTTTTGCCACTATCAGTAGAAGATTCCCAACTCCAGTCAAATGAATCTTTTTTGATATTATAGAAAACCATGCGGTTTAATATTTTACCGGTACTGCTTATCGCTGGCGGAACCTTTTGTTCTGCAGTAGTCAGCACCATGGAATCTCCCTGCATGCCCCCTGTTAAGTGAATATATCCTCCCTGGTTATCTACCCAGGTCTGTTGCCAATGTTTGTAGTTGGCATTATATACCGTCCAGCTTTTTCCTGAAAACCCAGTTTTAGGATCTTCAAAATTTTCCTGCAGGGTGCAGTTGCCATAAATCTTTTCGATCTTATTGGAGCCGTGCAGGCTGTCATTCCAGGTAAGCTTCCATTCGCCTATCCAGAAGTTAAATTGGGAAATCTCAGGTGCCGAACAAGGTTTATTGGTTTGCGAAAAGAGGGTAGGTGCGGCCAGCAGGCAAATCAGCAATGACATCCATTTCATAGTGAATGTTTTTGATCTGTTTCAATTTACTGTAACCATACCAGCCATCACCAGGTTATTCCATGAATGGTCATAATTGCTTTTGCATTTTATGATGTCCCAGTCCTACCTCCTGGAACGGTTCTCCAAACACTGCGTAACCCTGTTTAGCATAAAATTCAATAACAGGATCACGGGCATGCATCATCATTGTTGTAAACCCATGGGCTTTTGCAACTGTTTCCGCGAATGATAATACAAGGGCCCCGATGCCATTGCCCTGGTATAAGGCTGATACAGCCATCTGCCTTAATTGTACCAGGTCAGGGCTCAATCTAGTAAGAACACAGCAGCCAATGATATTACCGGACTCAAATGCCCCGATGAATACATCATTTTTTTCCTTTTCCGGATTGATGTAATAAAAGGGCACACCTATGGGTTCCAGTAAAGCTGTTTTCCTGAGTTGAAGCATCGCTTCATATTCCGCTGAACCAAATTGAATGATCCTGGTGTCCATAATGCATCAAAAATAATTATTGCATCCTGATCACTCATAAAGAAGGAAATATAGAATATGGGGGAAAAGGTATGAACCGGGGTCTTGCCGCTTGCAACTTGCCGCTTGCAGCTTACACGTTGCTCCTTCACGCCTCAGTGCTATATTTGCCGCACAAATTCGAACCATGGATTTTCAACTCAGCGAAGAGCATCTCATGATCCAGCAGGCCGCCCGTGATTTTGCACAGAACGACTGCCTGCCCGGTGTTATTGAAAGAGATGATAAAATGATGTTTCCCCGTGAGCAGATCATGAAACTGGCGGACCTTGGATTTTTGGGGATGATGGTCAGTCCCGATTATGGTGGCGCCGGACTGGATACGGTTAGTTACGTACTGGCAATGGAAGAGATCAGCAAGGTGGATGCCAGCGTAAGTGTTTGCATGAGCGTGAATAACAGTCTTGTTTGTTATGGTCTTGAAGCATTTGGTACCGAAGAGCAGAAACAAAAATATCTTACCCCCCTGGCGCAAGGTAAAAAAGACGGGGAATTATATACCGGGGCTTTTTTGCTGAGCGAACCCGAGGCCGGCAGTGATGCCACTTCACAAAGAACCATTGCCGAAGACAAAGGAGATCATTTCCTGCTCAATGGAACCAAAAACTGGATCACCAATGGGGGCACGGCATCCGTTTACCTTGTGATTGCCCAAACGGATCCTGTCAAAGGCCATAAGGGTATCAGTGTTTTTATTGTTGAAAAGAACTGGCCCGGCGTAGTAGTGGCCGCCAAGGAAAATAAACTGGGCATCCGTGCAAGCGATACCCATACCATTTTGTTCAATGATGTGAAAGTTCCCAAAGAGAACATGATTGGTGAGGCTGGATTTGGATTCAAGTTCGCCATGAAAACCCTTGCTGGCGGGAGGATTGGTATAGCATCGCAGGCCCTGGGCATTGCTTCAGGAGCTTATGAACTTTCATTGAAATATTCCAAGGAACGCAAGGCTTTTGGAACGGAGATCTCCAACCACCAGGCAATCGCTTTCAAGCTGGCTGATATGGCTACAAGGATAGAAGCATCCAGGCTTCTATGCATGAAAGCAGCTTTTGACAAGGACCAGAAGAAAGATTATACACTGAGTTCTTCCATGGCCAAGGTTTACGCTTCGGAAACCGCCATGTGGACCACTGTTGAAGCCGTGCAGATTCATGGTGGTTATGGTTATGTAAAAGAATACCATGTGGAAAGGCTAATGCGTGATGCCAAGATCACCCAGATCTATGAGGGTACCAGTGAAGTGCAGCGTATTGTTATCAGCAGGTCGATCCTGAAATAACTGGTTGTAAATTTTTGTTCATAAGGTCCTGGTGCGCCGGGACTTTTTAATTTTGACTATGGCAGTTTTCAAAGAAAAATACCTGGCAATCAAAAAAGAACTGGATGAAAAATCTGTCACCCTGGTGGCGGTTTCCAAGATCCGCACAGCAAGGGAGATCAAAGAATTGTATGACCTGGGCCATCGTGATTTTGGTGAGAACTATGTACAGGAACTGGTTGAAAAACAAAAATTGCTGCCCCAGGATATCAGGTGGCATTTTATCGGTCATCTTCAAAAAAACAAGATCAAATTCATTGCCCCCTTCATTCACCTGGTACAGGGGGTTGACAGTTTGAAATTGCTGGAGGCGATACAGAAACAGGGAGCTAAGGAGGGCCGTGTAATTGATTGTTTGCTGCAGGTCCATATTGCCCGGGAGGAAACCAAATTTGGTTTTTCTTCAGAAGAACTGGATCAACTGCTAAAGGTTGACCTGGCATCTATGCCTAATGTCAGGGTCAAGGGCATGATGGGGATGGCTTCTTTTTCAGATGACCAGGAACAGGTGAAGATGGAATTCAAAACACTCAGGGAGATTTTTGAAAAATTCAAAGCAGGCCAGTCTTCTTCTTACTTCCAGGTTTTATCCATGGGTATGAGTGCTGATTACCGCCTGGCAATAGGGGAGGGCAGCAACATGGTACGGATCGGCAGCATGTTATTTGGTGAAAGGCGTTGACATCTTTCCATAAAAAAAGACGCAGCATGCTGCGTCTTTTTACTTTCAGTAATCATTGTGCGGATACATACCGGGAGGAACTTATTTTTCTGCAGGAGTTCCTTTGAACCAGTATTGAATTTTCCTGAAATGATTTTTTCCCATCATCACAAGGTTCTCGTCTGTTGTTCTTGTAACATACAACAGGTAACAAATCACCGCAATCAACACTATAAAAAACCACATCGGAAACATAACTATTTATTTTCCTCTGTAAAATCCAAAGACCGTTCCAATAAAATGGGTGATGCCGGTTTCAATGGAAATTCTATAGGAATTAATGATAAACCCCCTGTGTTGGGGGTTGTATGTAGAAAACTGTTGCGATAGTTCAACAATAAATTTACCTGAAGGTGCTTTTCATCACCCGGATCATTCCGCCCGCACTCCATTCAGGTGAAACAATCATGCGTCGTGCAGTGTACAATGGCTGGAGAGAATCACGTTTTGTGGAAAGCTGGTATGCCATCTTGTAACCTCTTTTCTCAATTTCGGGAATTCCTTCCTTACTCCAGATGCCGAATGGATAGGCAAAATGCTCGCAGGGTTTACCTGTGATCTCTTCAAGTTTCTTTTTAGTGCCTGACAGTTGTTGGTCCCAGTCATTCACCACTTTTTTTACTCCGCGTTCTTCGATGGTGTTTTCAGATTTGTAACGGTCTACACGGTGATGATCCCAGGTATGGCTTCCAATGATATGGCCATCATCAGCAAGTTGTTTGATCTGCGCCGTGCTCATATAATTGGGCCGGTTGATGGCAATGGTCATGATATAGAATACACCCCTGAAACCATATTTTTCCATTTCAGGTTTGGCAATGGTAAAATGTTCGAGGCTCGTGTCATCAAAAGTGATCATCACTGGTTTTTCAGGAAGAGGTGTGCCCTTTGTGAGGTATTCATAATACTGGTCGGGAGTAATGGATGTATAACCGCTGTCAGCCAGTGCCTTCATTTGCTCTTTGAACTGGGCCACTGTAACCTCGTAACCTTTATTAGCCTTACTGGCCATGCGTATCTCGCGGATATGATGATAGCACAGGATGGGAACCTGCTTGCGTGACATAATAGTAGCCGCATCAGCAATAGGGGCATCGTTACGTGTTTGCCGGGCGGAATCTTTTAATGGGATATTGCTGTCTGTATTAGCCTGCGGGGTGTCCGGACTTACGGCATCATTACAGGCATTCAGTAAAAAAGCTGCACAGAGCAGCATCATGAGGTTTTTCATATAATTGATCATGCTACAAATTTGCTCTGCGGAAATTGAAAAATGAAATTTATTTCGGTGAAAGCTTAGAGGATTGAAGGAGTTGGCTTCCTTCCAGTTTTTCAATCAGGTCATCAAGAAATCTTTCCTGCGCAGGGTTCACCAGTTCGCGGGCTTCTTCTATGGAAAACCAGCCAGCCTTGTCAACCTCGGGATAGGATTGCCAATTACCGGAATCCTGTGGCCATTCCATTTTGTAATGATTGGAAACAATGGATGATGCATCAAACTCACCGGCGGCCGCCCAGGCATAGACCATCTTACCACTTTTTTGCCGGACTGGCTCCAGTTCTATAAAAGGTCCTTCAACTGTTTGTCCTGTTTCTTCAAAAAATTCTCTTTGAGCAGCATGCAGGGGTAGCTCTGCAGGTCCAAATTCACCCTTTGGGATAGACCAGGCACCTTTATTCCTGTATTTCCAGAAAGGACCACCGGGATGGACAAGGAAAACTTCGGGACCATGGTGACCCGGCCTGAACAGCAGGATGCCCGCACTTTTTCTCATGACCAGGGAGTTTAGGGTTTCAAAGGTTGGTCTTCGGAGCGGGAAGGATCACCATCCACTTTATTCTTCCCTTTCTGGGTGTGGCTTACAAAATCTTCCTGGTCAGTAGAAGCTTCTTCCCCGGGAGCTTTATCATTACCCTGGCGCCCATGCCCTTTGCCTGTGAAGTCGTCAGGCCTGGACTGGCCCTGCTGGTTATCTTTATGCATGAAAAAGGTTTCTTGGATAAATAACAATTTCATGCCATGAGATCATCAGGATAATTCTTCTGCGATCAGCTCATTGAGGCGTGGTTCATTGTCGTACACCCATTTAGGCAAATCCAGCTCCAGTATGTGCCATTGCTCCTGCTGCTTCTGCATTTTGAACATAATACGGTTGCCCCTGTCATCAGGCACATCCACATGAAACAGGGTCTTGTCATTTCCGGGCAGGAGGCGGAAGTTGAATTCACGGACGCGGTCAGCGGTTTTTACCAGTTTGGTGAAATGAATGTTACGGGTGAAAGTGAAGTTCATGTTCGGGATTTGTAGGCCTGCCACAGCAAGAGTTGTGCGTGATTTGCCTAAGGAAATCATAATAAACAGTTGAAAGTTGAAAGTTCAAAGTCGGTGAACTAAATGCGGAATGTCTTTTTTAAGTCTGTAGTCTGTAGTCTGTAGTCGGCAATCGGTCTCACGACTCACGACTCACGATTCACGATTCATGACTCCTGACTACCGACTACCGACTACCGACTCTCCTATGATTGGTGCAGGATTTGTGATGGAAAGGACAGCTAAACTTTAACGGTGGCAAAATTTCAAATTTCGTAGTTTTGCAACGCTGATTCAAAAAAGATAAATTGTTCAATCGCAATGGCAATACCCAAGTTCCCGGCTGTACAGCAGTCCTTTCATATCGAATTGAAAAACCGCATCAATGAATATTTCGAATCTACCGGCAAATCGCTCGTAGGTAACAGTAAATTATATACAAAGGCCATCATTCTTCTTACAGCATTTGTCTTTCTTTATATCCACCTGGTATTTTTTACACCTGGTACCGTGTGGGCCTTGCTAGAATGCGTATTACTCGGTCTTGTAGTGGCCGGTATCGGTTTCAACATCATGCATGATGGTGCGCATGGAAGTTTCAGCAAATACAAATGGCTCAACAACCTGGCGGCTTCTTCTCTTAATGTGCTTGGTGGCAGTTCCTTCATGTGGAATATGAAACATAATGTGATCCATCATGCTTATACTAATATTGATGGAGTGGATGATGATATTGACATCCAGCCCTGGTTGCGCATGAGCACCACCCAGCCGAAGCTTGCCATGCATAAATACCAGCATATTTATTTCTGGTTCCTTTATTCACTCCTTTATATTCTTTGGGTCTTCCTGCTGGACTACCAGAAATATTTCAAGGGCCGTATTGGCCAGATGCCATTGAAGAAAATGTCAATTACTGATCACCTGATCTTCTGGAGCTTCAAAATCATTTATATCGTATTATTCGTTGCCATTCCCATATATACAGTAGGCTTTACAGCCTGGCTGGTGGGCTTCCTGGTTTTTGCACTGCTGGCAGGTTTTGTAATCAGCATTGTATTCCAACTGGCACATACAGTTGAGCATACTCATTTCCCCATGCCTCACGAAGAAACTGGCAGGCTGGATGATGAGTGGGCCATCCACCAGTTAAAAACCACGGCGAATTTTGCTCCCAAGAATAAATTCATCAACTGGCTGGTAGGCGGACTCAATTTCCAGATCGAACATCATCTTTTTCCCAAGATCTCCCATATTCATTATACCGAGATCAGGCGCATCGTGAAAAAGGCCTGCGCTGATTACGGAATCGAGTATATCGAATATCCGAAGATGAGCCAGGCGATTGTATCGCATGTGAATTTTCTGAAACAAATGGGAAGGGCGTAAAGCCATTGGCCAATGGCCATTGGCTATTGGCTATTGGCGAAATGCCAATAGATTTAACTATGTTAACTACTTTTCTATTTCCCATTCTCATATCTTTGCCCCGTTATTTTGAGCATCGCATTTGGTAAGTGTACAATTAATCTGCTATTTTTTCCGCTGTTAGTTAGACCCTTTACTTTCTTGCCTCGTCTCAGATTTTTAATTTTTTTAATCAAAGAAAGTAGTATGAACATTTATGTTTCCAATTTAAGCTTCAACGTACAGGATGAAGACTTAAGAGAATTTTTCACAGAGTATGGTGAAGTTTCTTCCGCTAAAGTTATCACAGACAAATTCACTGGTAAAAGCCGTGGATTCGGTTTTGTTGAAATGCCTGATAACGAAGCAGCACAGAAAGCTATCGCTGAACTCGATAATGGTACTGTTGAAGGCAGAACGATCCGTGTAATGGAAGCAAAGCCTAAAGAAGACAAACCTGCACGTAGCGGCGGCGGATTCCGCGGTGGCAACGGTGGCGGCGGCTACAATGGTGGCGGCGGCTATAACAAAAGCAGGTATTAATCATATTGCCTTTGTGAGAAGAAGCTTCCCGGTTCCGGGGAGCTTTTTTATTTTACTGAATCCTTTGATTGCCTTTCGTTTCCCTCAATTAACAGGACCTTCTTATTTGCATATTCAAAAAGGTGTGTTACATACTGCCTGATTTCTGGCATCGTTTTTTAACGTAGTGTAATAAATCCTTTATATGCCTGGACAGTCTGATAAAAAGAAAGCAGTGGAAAATGATCCGGCTGACGCCACCGGGAACCGAAGTGTTCCCCAAACAACGGAAAGAAAAATACCTGAGGAAGGTAGTTTTCGAAAGGCAGATGCAGGTGCCCAGACCGGGGACAAAAGTGAATCAGGACAAGGAAGGTCTGCAGCGCAGGAATCATAGGCAGGAACTACAATCATATATAAGAACGGTATGAATTACATCGACATTCTATTAATGATCATCCTGGGGCTCGCCATCTTCGCGGGATGGAGAAAAGGATTTATCATGGGTTCCATCAATCTCCTGGTGTGGATCGGTAGTCTTGTTGCCGGTTTTATTTTCTATCCTTACCTCGGTCAATTATTCCAGGCATACTTTCCCGGGCTCGGTGTATGGAACACACCGCTTTCATTCATTATCATGATCATCTTTGCCCGCATCCTCCTGGCACTTTTTTTCAATACTTTTTTAAGGCGTACTCCTGAAAAGGCCCATACACATGGCGCCAACCGCGTAATGGGAATTATACCTGGTGCCATCAACGGTCTGATCTATGCCACCATTGTGGCGGCACTCTTACTGAGCATGCCGCTGCGTAATGGTTTGTCAGATAACACGCGTGACAGTGCCCTTGCCAATACCCTCGGAATGAATATTGGCTGGCTTGATGAGAAACTCTCACCCATCTTCAGCGAGGCCATTCAGAAAACATTGTCAGGTGCGGCCATTCAGCCTGAGTCGGATGAGACGGTTGATCTCAATTTCAGGGTGCAAAATGCTATAGCACGTCCCGACCTGGAAGCGCAGATGCTAACCCTTGTGAATATGGAAAGAACAAAACATGGATTGAAACCTGTGGTGGCCGATAATGAATTGCGGGTTGTGGCTAGGGCTCACTCAAATGACATGTTCTCCAGGGGATATTTTTCACACTATACACCCGAAGGACGTGATCCTTTTGACCGGATGAAATCTGCCGGAGTAAAATATCTCGCGGCAGGGGAAAACCTGGCACTCGGACAAACACTCAAGATCTGTCATGAAGGTTTGATGAATTCGCCGGGACACCGGGCTAACATACTGAATCCATCCTATGGCAGGCTGGGTATTGGTATACTTGACGGTGGTACTTATGGGTTGATGATCTCCCAGGAATTCCGCAATTAATTTTTTATCAGCCTCTATTGGTTGAGCAGGTATTGAATCACTGCCAGCCGGATATCATTCAGTGGATTTGTTTTTGCTGAAGGAAGCTCAAACAGTTTTTTGATTCCCGGGTTTTTCGGATGCAGGTATTCCAGGTTGGCTTCTTTCCCGGTTAATAAAAATTCGCTGAAGGCAACATGATAAATTCTTTCAGGATCTATGGGTTCGTCTTTCAGCATCCAGGTTCCCGAAAGATTGAGTTTCAGCGATTCATTATAAATGAGGAAACCGCCATTTCCTACATTCTTTTTTCCCTGCTCCAGCACTTTCACCAATAAGGCACCCGTCATTTCCACTTCCCTGATAGCCCCGCCAAAGGGAAGTGTTCTGATAATATCATACTCTGTTATTGGGGTATGCAAAACATCATCCACACGGATGGAACCGGAATTAAGAATAGCTACATCACTCAAAGGAGCCGCAACCATCATGGAGTTGGTAATCAGCCTGCCCAGGTTGGTGGGCTGACTCCTGATCACCAGTTCCCGGCCATCAAGTGGTTCACCTGATTGCTTTACTACACGGTTTGCAGTAAAACCCAGGGAAGCATAATTGGTTTCGGCAATGTGTGACCATTTTTTTACAACCACATTGGTGGCACTGTCAAGCGGCACGCGGCTGTCGAGGATTTCAATGGAAGGGCTGACCTCTATCTTTTTTGTTTTCTTTCTTTTTTTATGAATCCGGAGTTTTACAATGTAGGCTGATTTGGCATTGGCCATAGCTTTTGTGATATATATCCTTCCCACTTTTTTAATGCGCTGGTCATGTTCATGTCCTCCCATGATCAATGCAAGACCGGGAATTTCCTTGGCCAGCATTTCATCTTCCCACATATTCTGGTGCGTGATGGCAACTACAGCATCCACAGAATCTTTCAACTGGCTATAACTGGCCTTTGCAGCAACGAGGGCATCCACATAATAAACGTACTCCGCCCTGTTAAAAGGAAGACAGATTCCAATAAAGCCAATCCTGGCCCGGGTGCCATCAGCATCTTCCACATTCATAATGATGGTGCGGGGAATCTCTTCTCCGTTTTTACGCCGGAAGGGACGTATGCTGTCATTGATTTTGTGAAAACTATTGGAAGCAACCCACCGGAACTTTGATTCATCAATCCTGTCGAGCAACTCCTGTTCGCGGATATCGAATTCATGATTGCCAAAGCAGGCGAAATCAGTTCCGGCTGCATTGAGGGCATCTATCATCTGGCGGCCCCTGATTGCTTTTCCTTCAAACTGCAGGCTGTTGTAAACAGAGGGACTTAAAAAATCACCCGCGATGACCAGGAAACTGTTGGAATTCTGCTTCAGGTATTGTTGTTTGATAGAAGCAATACGTGCTACCCCGCCTTCGGTGCCTCCGGAAAGGGGTGCGATTTCGTACACGTCATTCACCTGCACGAAATTGATATCGATGACACCATCATCTTTTTTTACTATGGAATTACGGGCGGTACTGCAGCCACTAAACAGGAAAAGGAGTACATAGAGCCGGAAAAAAAATTTCATTAGAGTCTATTGTAGAGGTCTTCAGATGAACTTACGCAAAAATACAATGCTGAATGGCACGGAATTCGTTTTTCATGTAGTACAACCCGTAAAAAGTGTGATATGAAAAAGTGGATGTTTACCCTTGTTATAGCAGCCGGTGCGCTGTTCAGTTCCTGTACAAAGGACAATGATATTACCAACGACACCCTGGTGAAAGGTCTTGATAATGGTGATACAGGCGCAGGTCCTGTGGTTACCAACTGGGAAAGAGGCAATGCCTGGTCTGTTTCAGATAGCCTGGATTACAAGGTTTTTGCCCACAATAAAAACCTTCCTTCCGTTACCAGTGATGTGCTTCAAAACGGCGCTGTACTGGTATTCGTAAAAAATATTCAATATGATGATGGCCGCAGGGTAAGCAAACCTCTTCGTATTCCTTTTCATGTGCTTCCCTCATTTGGAAAGCCAGGTTATGACCAGGCCTGGTATCACATGAACGCTGTGGGAAAGGTTACGGTTAAATACCGGACTAATAAACATAAATATGGCATTGAAGCCCAGGTTCCGGATGAACAGGTGATGGTGAGGATCTTTGTATTAAGTCCTGAAGATTTAGTGAGGCTGGATAAAACTCCTGTTACCATATCCAGGATGAATTACCAGGAACTGGTTGATTTACTGGGAACCGGTCTGTAAAGACAGTTGAATAACTCCTGCCTTATTTTTGGAGTATGGAGACCGTTCTGATTACCGGTGCCAACGGTTTTGTTGGCCATTACCTCACAGGCTTGCTGGTTAGTCAAAATTTTAAGGTGATCGCAACCGGTAGAGGACCTTCCAGGCTGCCATACCATGCAGCGCATTTTATTTATGAGTCACTCGACTTCACTGATGATGGATCCGTAAAGAAAGTGCTGGAACATTTTCAGCCAACGATCATCATCCACAGTGGTGCCATGTCAGCCCCTGATGCCTGCGAAACCGATAGGGAAAAAGCTTTCCTGGTGAATGTAAAAGGCACTGCCAATCTTCTTAATGAAGCCAGGGAACTTTCATCTTTTTTTGTTTACCTGTCCACGGATTTTGTTTTCGATGGTAAAAAAGGAATGTACAGTGAAGAGGATGAAACCGGCCCGGTAAATTACTACGGCGAAACAAAATTAATGGGTGAGGACCTGGTTAAGGATTATGCACATGAATGGGCAATTATAAGAACTGTTTTAGTTTATGGGAGACCTTTACTGAACCGTCAGAACCTGGTTACCAATACAGCTATCTCGCTCCGTGAAAGAAAACCATTGAAGATCTTTGACGACCAGGTGAGAACCCCGACCTACGTGGAAGACCTTGCCTGGGCGATCATGAAACTGGTTCAAAAAAGAAAAACCGGCATCTATCATATTTCGGGAAGGGATGTGATTACTCCATATGGGATGGCCATGGCAACAGCCAGGTATCTCTCACTGGATAAATCACTGATCACCAGAGTGGAAGCACATGAGTTTTCACAACCTGCAGTGAGACCCGCCAAAACAGGTTTCAATATCAGTAAGGCAGAGCGGGAGTTGGGATATAGTCCCCTACCATTCGAAGAGGGTTTAAAGAAAACTTTTGAAGCAAAACTTTAATGGCAGGAAGCATTACCCGAATGCCTCCTCCACTATACTTTCACCTTCCGAACCGTCACCGCTGGTCCATTTCCATTTTTCATAAAGTCTAAGCCTGCCATCAGGAAGGGCAACCGGTGTTGACTGGCAGATGCCGGTCATGAGTTCACCGTTCTCATTTACATGGTGATAGCGGATCTCCATGTTACCATCAGCGTCTGCTAGTCCAATCAGGTGGCCGAACAATACCTTGCCGCCGGAATAAGTGGCAGATACCAGGAAGCCCTGTTGCTGGTAATGAAACGTAGTTTCGGCATTCACTTCACCATTCTCCGAATTATTCACCGGCCGGAAGATGCGGTCGTTATAGTTGATCATTGTAAGGTCTTATTGAAAATTGTTTCTAACTTTTTACACAAATTACCAAAACCACTAATTATGGACACTTCATTTTTTTCTGACCTTAACTGGTTGCATATCCTCGTTGCCGCAATTGCTTATTTCGCACTGGGGGCTTTGTGGTATTCTCCCTTGTTTGGCAAACAATGGGTGACTTACCAGGGAATAGATATGAATAATCCCGAAGCCAAAAAAGGAGCCGGGGCAATCATGTTCTATTCTTTTATCCTGATGTTTCTTGCCACAACAGGTCTCGCGATCCTGGTCAACAGGCTTGGACTGTATGAAGCCATATCAGGAATCAAACTGGGTGTGTTCACGGGATTGTTCTTTTCCGCTACGGCAATCAGCGTGAGCTACCTGTATGTAAAAAAACCCTTTGGTCTTCACCTGATCGATGGCCTTTACCATGTGCTGGGCCAGGCTGTGGCGGCATTGATTCTTTGTGTTTGGAGATAATGAAATGATAGCAATGAAAAAAGGTTTGGTGAGTGCCAAACCTTTTTTACTTTATGGAAACTATTATTCTACTCTTGTAATCTTCACAACGTTGGTTGGCAGGTGCATATGGATCGGGGTGCTGCCGGTGCTGACTACCGTGTCGCCCGATTTTAAAAATCCTCTTTCCTGGAGAATGTCGATCTGGTCGAAAAAGATATCATCCAGTGAATTTTCTTCAGAATAATAGAAGGCCCGCACACCCCAGCTCAGGCTCAACTGGTTCACCAGGAACCTTTCCTTTGTGAAAATAAACAGGGGCGCTTTTGGCCTGTAACTACTCAGCATAAACCCGGTATATCCACTTTGAGTCATTCCTATCAGCGCATCTGATTTAACATCATCAGCCAGTTTACAGGCATTATAGCAAATCGCATCGCTGAGAAAGGAGGGAGAGTGGGGTTGGGGATGGAGAAACTCTTCCCGGTTGTAGCGGTATTCCGTTCTTTCCACTTCCATAATAATCTTGCGCATGGTTTCCACCACCAGTTTTGGATGGTTGCCGGTGGCAGTTTCGCCACTGAGCATCACCGCGTCAGCTCCTTCCAGTACCGCATTGGCCACATCGGTGATCTCGGAACGGTTTGGTTTGCTGCGGTCAATCATGCTTTCCATCATCTGTGTAGCTACGATCACCGGTTTGGCACGGTGCAAACATTTGCTGATGATATTCCGCTGGATCAGCGGGATCTGTTCAACGGGCAGTTCAACCCCAAGGTCGCCCCGGGCAATCATGACCGCGTCGCTTTCCACGATGATGTCACGTAAATTATTAAGCGCTTCAGGTTTTTCTATTTTAGCAATAATCTTGGTGCGGCTCTGTCTTTCCTGCAGTTTGTTGCGAAGAATGATCAGGTCCTTCACACTACGCACGAACGAAAGCGCCACCCAGTCCAGTTCCTGGTCAATAATGAATTCCAGGTCGGCCAGGTCTTTTTCTGTAAGTGCAGGAAGAGAGATCTTGGTATCGGGCAGGTTGATCCCTTTTTTGGAAGAAAGCTTACCACCCATGGTCACTTCCACTTCCACATCATTGTTCTTCAAAATTCTTTTGACTTTTACTTCCAGTTTGCCATCATCGATGAGGATGATGTTGCCTGGCTTGATATCCTTGTGCAGGTTAGGGTAGGATACATAGATCCTTTCTTTTGTGCCTACCAGTTTTTCATTGGTAAACGTAAGTGTGTCGCCGGGAACAATATCAATACCGCCATTTTCCATTTCACCTACCCTGAGTTTGGGTCCCTGGAGGTCGCCCAGGATGGCAATATTGTAAGGCTCTGTTTTATTGATCTGCCGGATGTATTCAATGATCTGCTTTTTATCATCATGTCCTCCATGTGAAAAGTTTAACCGGAAAACATTCACGCCGCATTTCACCAGTTCCAGGAGTTTTTCATAAGTATCGCAGGCTGGTCCTACAGTGGCTACAATTTTGGTACGGTGATAAGTATGTTCAATACCAGCCGTCCTGTCCATCTCTTTATGATAATATTTTGTTGCTTGCTTGCTCATATGGTTTTTCTCCGGGGAGAATTTAGATTTTAATTTATTTGATAATGATATTTCTTCTGATAATCGTTTGATATAATTTTTGATCAGCTTGCGAGGATCTTAACGATCTTCATCCATTCTTCGCTGATTGTGCCTCTCCTTTTTCCTACATTTTCCAGGGGCACATAGTTCATTTTATTATTCATGATGCCCACAAATACATTATGCTTTCCCTGGATCAGGCACTCTACTGCATGATAGCCCATGCGGCTGGCGATCAGCCTGTCGAGACAGGTAGGTGAGCCACCGCGCTGGATATGTCCCAGGATCACCACCCTCATTTCGGTCTGCGGTAATCTTTCTTTTACAAGCTTGGCCACTTCGTCGCCTCCGCCAAATTCATCTCCTTCGGCAACCACAATAAGGTTCACCAGTTTTTTCCTTTTCTCTTTTTCTTCCAGGGAGAGGATCAGGGCTTCCACATCTGTTCTTCTTTCAGGGATCAGGATATTTTCAGCCCCCGTGGCAATGCCACTATGAAGCGCAATATAACCGGCATCCCTGCCCATTACCTCGATGATGAATAAACGGTCGTGCGCATCAGCGGTATCACGGATCTTGTCAATCGCTTCAACCGCGGTATTCACTGCAGTATCAAAACCAATGGTGAAATCTGTACCATAGATATCCTTATCAATAGTACCAGCCAGGCCTATGCAGGGAATATCATATTCTTTACTGAATTCCACGGCGCCACGAAAGGAGCCGTCTCCCCCAATGATCACCAGTCCGTCAATGCCTCTTTTCTGTAAAACTTCAAAGGCCATTTTACGGCCTTCAGGTTTGTGGAATATTTTACATCGCGCCGTTTTCAGAATGGTGCCGCCACGCTGGATAATGTTGGCCACCGAACGGCTTTCCATTTGATAGATATCATCTTCAATCAGGCCCTGGTATCCACGCATGATGCCAAAAACTTCGAGGCCATAATAAATTCCTGTTCTGACGACCGCCCTGATCGCGGCATTCATTCCCGGTGAATCACCACCGGAGGTAAGAACGCCTATGCGGCTAACTTTTTTTTGCATTGGTTTTCCAGATTCTATTTATTACCGATCAATTTTTAAACAAGATTCAAAAATACACTTTTGTTAATAACTGTGTTAGTGATACACATCAGTTAATAGTTTGCCTGCAACTGGTGGTTCATGGGGGCTTTATAAAATTTATGATCATTATCCATTACCTCGCTGAACCTTCTCATAATTGCCATGGCTATAATTTTTCACCATGCTGTGAAAGATCCAGTCCTGTTGCTTCCTCTTCATCCGAAACCCTCATGGGTGTTAACAGATTCACCCCTCTCAAAAGGATCCATGTTCCGGCCAGCACAAATACGGAAACCAGTACCAGTGAAACAAGGTGTACAATAAATAACCTTCCTTCTCCATAAATCAGACCGTTATCAGTAACCACGGGGTTGATCCTGCTGCTGGCAAACACCCCGGTAAGGAGCATGCCTGCCATTCCACCCACACCGTGGCAGGGGAAAACATCAAGGGTGTCATCTATAGATGTGCGGCTCCGCAGGATCACGATAATATTGCTGATTACCGACGAAACCAGGCCAATAATGATGGAATGTGGAATCGTTACAAAACCCGCAGCCGGTGTAATGGCCACCAGGCCTACCACCATCCCGATGCAGGTTCCCATAGCGGAAGGTTTTTTCCCGCGCAACACATCAAAACAGATCCATCCAAAAGCCGCGGCAGCGGAGGCTGTTGTAGTGGTAGCCAGTGCAGTGGAAGCAAGTTGATTGGCTCCAAAAGCTGACCCGGCATTGAAACCAAACCATCCAAACCAGAGAAGCCCGGTGCCCAGCAAAACATAGGTAATGCGTGCCGGGTTATGAAGGGAAACAGATCTTTTTTTCATGAAAACTGCGCAGGCCAGGGCTGCCCAACCAGCGCTCATATGCACTACAGTGCCTCCGGCAAAATCAAGTACACCGTTTCTTGCAAGCAAACCGTCCGGATGCCAGGTTGCATGGGCGAGCGGACAATAAATGAAGATGGCAAAAAGTACAATAAAGATGAGATAGGAGCGGAAGCGGATTCTTTCGGCAAAGGCACCGGTGATGAGCGCTGGTGTGATAATGGCGAATTTGAGCTGGAAAAATGCAAATAGTACAAGAGGAATAGTAGGAGCCGAAGGCCAGGGAGCTCCATCAATTACACCCTTCATCATAAAAAAATCCAAAGGATTTCCAATAATTCCACCCAGGGAGTTGCCAAAAGCCAGGCTGAAACCTATCACCACCCAGAAAAGGGTAATGACCACCATGCTAATAAAACTTTGTAACATGGTGGAGAGCACATTTTTTTTACTGACCATACCTCCGTAAAAAAAGGCAAGGCCTGGAGTCATGATCAGTACAAGAGCAGTGGCGGTCAGCATCCAGGCAGTATCTGCAAAACTGATATGGTCATTCCCGGCAGCAGTACTGGCCGGCACAGAAGGAAATAAAAAACACGCGACAGCCAAAATCAACAAAGCCAGTAAGGGTAGAACCCGAAAACGGTTGGATGGTTGAAGTACGGGTTGCATGTTTGAAGTCTGCCTTGTTAACGCCATAAAAAATGATTTAAATGGAGTATTTTGCGAAAAGAAAAACCCACTGTAGAAACAGCGGGTGCTAACGATTGCTTGCTATATGAATAGAGATTCTTGAGTCTGTTTTGAAAAGGACTGATTCCAGTTAGTTTTGGATCATTCATCCTGGAACAAAAATAGGGTGGGGTGGTTGCCGGATTCAATTAAAATATGGAAGGAATTACAATGCTGAAAGGGTGGTGCATGCCATAAAACCCTTGCTGGTATTGGATTTCAGGATAAAAAAGATACGATGCCCAACAGAACTGCGGAGCCTTTATACCAATTAATAAAATCTCTTCATAAGTCCGAAAAAAGGAATTTCAAACTTTATATCAAAAGAAACAGTGCCAATGAAGACCTGAAAATTGTTCAGCTTTTCGATGCGCTGGATAAAATGGCGAATTATGATGAGACGGCTTTGCTCAAAAAGCTGCCTGCCATCAAAAAGCAACAGTTGTCTAATATCAAGGCCCACCTCTACAAACAGGTCCTGGCCAGCCTGCGGTTGCTGAGCAGCGGTGAAAACATCGATATCCAGTTACATGAGCAGCTCGATCATGCAAGAATCCTGTATAATAAAGGCCTGTACCACCAGAGCCTCAAGATCCTCGACCGGCTCAAGGAGATTGCCCACCATTATTACCAGGACAGCTTCCTCATCCAGATTATTTCATTGGAAAAGAAGATTGAAACCCTTCACATTACCAGGAGCCTTCAGGACCGGGCCGCCAGTCTTTCAGCCGAAGCCAACGAAGTGAATGAAAACAGGAGGAATATCACCCAGCTATCCAATCTCACTCTCCAGCTTTACAGTTGGTATATCAAGAATGGCCATGCGAGAAACGAGGAAGATGAGACCGGGGTGAAAAAGTTTTTCAAAGACCACTTCCCCCGAAATGCCTACAACCTCAAAGGTTTTTATGAAAGGTTATACCTGCACCAGTCTTATTGCTGGTATGCGTTTATCCGGCAGGACTTCATCATGTATTACCGGCACACGCAAAAATGGGTTGACCTGTTTCATGAACACCGGCACATGATAGGAGTTGAGCCGGCCCATTATATCAAGGGTCTGCACAATCTGTTAAATGCTCATTTCGATTTAAGGAATTTTCAGCAGTTTGATGTGGCCCTTAAACAGTTTGAAAAGTTTGCAGCTTCCGACGTAGCCAGGGAAGTGGAGAATAACCGTATCCAGATCTTTGTGTATCTGACTACGGCCAGGATCAACCGTCATTTTATGATGGGCACATTCAGTGAAGGGCTTAAACTGGTGCCTTTTATTGAAGAGAAACTGGAAGAGTATGAACTGTATCTCGACAGGCACCGCATCCTGGTTTTTTATTACAAAATTGCTTCCCTGTATTTTGGCAGCGGTGACTATGATACTTCCATTGATTACCTGCAGAAAATCATCAACTGGAAAGTTGACCTTCGGAATGATCTCCAGTGTTATTCGCGGCTGCTGCATTTGCTGGCGCATTATGAACTGGGAAATTATGAACTGATGGAGCCACTCACTAAATCTGTTTACCGCTTCATGGCTAAAATGGATAACCTTACCGTGGTGGAAGAAGAGATGTTCCGGTTCCTGAGGCAAAATTTTTATCTCTCAGCAAGGCAGATGATGCCGGAGTTTGAAAAACTGCTCCAGAAAATTAAAAAGTTTGAAAAGAGCAGGTTTGAAACCAGGGCCTTTGCTTACCTCGACATCATTTCCTGGCTGGAAAGCAAGGCCATGAACCAGCCGATGGCAAAAGTGATCCATGATAAATACCTCTCCAGCAAAAAAAGAAAGTACCTGCGAAAGCCGCATGCCGGTTGATCTGTTTACCTTAATGGCATAATCTGGAAATAATATGAAGGAGGTAAGAAATCTGCAGGTGGTTAAAAGAATTGCGCTGGTAGCACATGACAATAAAAAATCTGATCTTATTGACTGGGCCTGGTACAACAGGGATGTGCTTCGTTTGCATGAACTGGTGGCAACAGGTACTACAGGAAAGCTGCTCGAAAAAAAACTGGATCACCCGGTCAAAAAATTACTGAGCGGCCCCCTGGGGGGCGACCAGCAATTGGGCGCAATGATAGCTGAAGGCAGGATTGATATGATTGTGTTTTTCTGGGATCCTATGGAAACGCAGGGCCATGACAGTGATGTGAAAGCACTGATCCGCCTGGCAGTGGCATGGAATATCATCATAGCCTGCAACCGCACCACGGCGGATTTTATTATGACCTCGGCGCTGATGACAAATGATTACCCCGTGGCAGTCCCTGATTTTTCTTCCTACCTCCAGAGAAGACTCAGGAATACTGATCCCGATGAAACATTATAAGCTTTTAGATAGAACCTTTATTCTTCCGACATGAGAATCCTGATATTTTTACTTTTCCCGCTATTATCAACCGCGCAGCAATTTTCCTCCCTTGAAACCACACGATACCATAAGCAGGCTGCCAATGTTACCATTATCCGTGACCAGTGGGGTGTGCCGCATATTTATGGCAAGACAGATGCGGATGCGGTATTTGGACTTATGTACGCGCAGGCTGAAGATAATTTTGACCTGGTAGAACTGAATTTTTTGGAAATGCTGGGAAGGCTTTCCGAAGTGTATGGTGAGAGCCGTATTTACCAGGACCTGCAGACCAGGCTAATTTATGATACCGCCTCAGCGCAGAAAGATTATGTGAATAGCCCGGTGTGGCTCAAAAAATTACTGGATGCTGCAGCCGACGGCCTCAATTACTACCTGCATAAAAATCCAGGAATTAAACCCCGCCTCATTACCAGGTTCCAGCCCTGGTATGCACTTCTCAGGACAGATGGGAGTATTGGAGCCACGCAAACCGGCGGGCTAACTACAAAGGATATGCGCGAATTTTACCCTGTAAAAAACCTGGGCTCCTCTTTTATTCCTGTTGAGCATAGCGGTTACCTGGAACAGCATACCGGTTCCAATGGATTTGCTGTGGCTCCTTCTAAAACATCGAGTGGTAATGCCATTCTTTACATAAACCCGCATACGAGTTTTTTCTTCAGGCCGGAAGTGCATATAGTGAGTGAAGAGGGGCTGAATGCATACGGCGCTGTAACCTGGGGTACTTTTTTCATTTACCAGGGATTTAATGAATACTGCGGCTGGATGCATACTTCCAGCTATGCGGATGTGGCTGACCTCTATGAAGAAAAGATCCTAAGGAAAGGAGATGATATTTTCCAGGAATATGATGGCAAATTATTACCGGTGGGTAAGCGGCTCCTGCCTGTGCGCATTAAAACACCCGGGGGTATGTCGGTTGAAATCTTTGAAACATTTACCACCAGTCACGGCCCCGTGGTAGGCAGCAGGAATGGAAAGTGGCTGAGCCTGAAAGAAAATAACCGGTCAATGCAATCACTCATGCAGTCCTGGTTGCGAACCAAAGCGAAAGGGTTTGAGGATTATAGAAAAATTATGGAGATGAGGGTGAACAATTCCAACAATACAGTGTTTGCAGATCATAAGGGAAACATCGCATACTGGCATGGCAACTTCATTCCACGGCGCAAAAGCGGGTTTGATTACAGTCTGCCTGTTGATGGCAGCACTTCCGCAAGTGACTGGCTGGGGGTTCATGAAGTGAATGAAACAGTACATGTGTATAATCCCGCAACAGGCTGGATTCAGAATTGTAATTCAACTCCCTTCACAGTTTCAGGCAGCAGCAGTCCTGAACAGGAAGATTACCCGGAATACATGGCGCCAGACGGGGAAAATTTCAGGGGCATACAGGCAGCACGCTTGTTGGGCCGCATGAATCAGATAACCCTGGAATCGATGATCGACAGTATCGGGTACAACCGTTACTTAAGTGCATTTGAGCACCTGCAGCCTTTTTTATTGCGCTCATATGAAAGTCTTATTGCTGGTGACAGCCTTCGCTCTGCTCGCATGGATGAAGCAATTGCCCTGGTGCGGGAGTGGGACAGAGTTCCGCGAAAAGAATCTGTTGCTGCTGCACTGGCAATTGAATGGGGTTATCGTATGCTGAGACAGGCAGCATCCCCGGCTAATCCTTACGATCAGACCAATGCATTAAGGCACATGAAATCTGCTTTAGAACGTACCACGGCACAAAATGCAATACAGTTATTCAAGGAAACGCTTGATGATATGGAAGCAAGATTCGGGAATTGGAAAACCGGCTGGGGAATGATCAACCGTTTCCAGAGAAGTTTGGAAGGGAAATTTGATGATGACCGGGAAAGTCTTGCAGTCAGCCAGGCTGCCGCGGTATTTGGTTCCCTGCCTTCTTTTACTTCAACCAGGTTTTCTCACACCAACCGGCGTTATGGTACACATGGGAACAGTTTCGTGGCCAGTGTTGAATTTGGCAAAGAAGTGAAAGCGTTATCGGTACTCACCGGGGGGCAGTCTTTTGACCCGGCTTCAAAAAATTACTCAGACCAGTCTGAAATGTTTTTGGAAGGAAAATTTAAAAAGGTCCTCTTTTATAAAAAGGATGTGGTGAAGCATGCGGTGAAGGTGTATCATCCGGGGGAGCGGTGAGCGTGAATCGTGAATGGTGAATGGTGAATGGCTCACGCCTCACGATTCACCATTCACCATTCACCTAAGACGACTCCCTCACATCCCAGGGATTGAGTTTGTCGTTGCGTGTATTTTTATCTTCTTCTATTTGCTCTTCATTGCCAACAATCTTTTTCTCAACACGCTCAATGGCTTCCTCTCCTTCCAGCCTGGCATTGGTAGCTTCGCTGAATTCGGGCGGGATCATGCCTACCCTGATGTTTTGCATTTCCTCATCCGTGATCTTGTGATCAGGATCTTCCAGGTGTTTCCGTACGATCTTCTGGGTATCGCTTTCAAACTTTTCAGGCTTGTCCTGCGACCCGTTATTTCCTGGAAAAGGACTGCCATCAGGCATCAGCTCATTTTTTTCAGACATGGCTCTTTGTTTAAACCAGTCATAAAAAAGCTATGCCATGAAGCAGGGTGATCCAAAAATTAATGATTTGGTAACAATGGACTGGAAGCCGGAACAGGTTTAGGTCATCAAACCCTGTAGCAGACCGCATTGATATTCATGCCCGCGCCTACAGAAGCAAACAGGATGATATCACCTTCATGAAGGGTATGTTCTTCCAGTTTTCCCTTTTTTACCAGGTCGTAGAGTGTGGGAACGGTGGCAACCGAACTGTTACCCAGCCACTGGATGCACATAGGCATAACATCAGCCGGTGAGGCTTTGAGTCCGTACAACTTGTACAGCACTTTGATAATGCCTTCGTCCATTTTTTCATTAGCCTGGTGGATGAAGATCTTCTTTAACTGGTCGATGCCCACGCCGGCTTTGTCAAGGCAGTTTTTCATGGCTTCGGCCACCTGCTTGATGGCGTATTCATACACCTTGCGTCCTTTCATTTTAATATAACGGACACCGGGATCTGCTCCAGGGTGGTAGGACTGTCCCAGGTGAATGAAATAAGCTTCATCCATGGAATGGGTTACTGCGGAAGAGGCAATGATTCCGCTTTTTGGGTGCTCTTTGTATTCAAGTACACAAGCGCCTGCGCCATCGCTAAAGATCATGCTGTCGCGGTCATGCATGTCAATCACCCTCGACAGGGTTTCGGTGCCAATGATCAATGCTTTTTTGGCCATGCCTGCTTTGAAAAAAGCATCGGCCTGGATCATTCCCTGTACCCAGCCCGGGCAGCCAAAGAGAATGTCGTAGGCTACGCAATTGGGGTTTTGGATTTTCAGGTTATGCTTGACCCTGCTGGCCAGCGAAGGCACGGCATCCGACTGGATGGTATTGCTGATCACGTTTCCGAAATTATGGGCTACGATAAGTTGGTCCAGTGTTTCAGGATCAATGCCGCTATCTTCAATGGCTCTTTGTGCAGCAATGGTGGCAATATCTGAAGCGGTCTGATCCTTTTTAACATAGCGACGCTCAGCAATGCCGGTGATCTGCTTAAATTTTTCTACGATCTCAGCAGGAGCAGTTTCAATGGGCTGGCCATCCTCAGCATAAAATTTATGTTCGGAAAACTCCTTGTTCGTTACAACCTGTTCGGGGATATAGGAACCTGTACCGGTAATAATACTTCTTTGCGCCATTAAATGCTTTTAAAATTTGGCAAAAATAGCCGCAATCGTGGGTCTAAAGATAGACAATCAATAAAAAGGATGCTTGTGGGTTTAAAAACCTTAACGGTTTTCTTTGGCGCGGTGACAGATCACTTCAACAGCAAGGCTGAAAGCAAGGGCAAATGCAATGGCTTCCCACATGGAATTGCCTTTGAAAAAGGATACAATCATCATGACGAAACAGAACAATGCCACCATAACTGTGAGGGCATTCTTTTCTGAAAAATAACGTTTGAGGTTTACCTGGGCTAAATACTTTCTCATTTTAATGGATTTACACGGTAAGGGATTTCAAAAATAAACCAGCAATGGATTTTTCCAATAGCATCATCGGCGGAAGGCTGATTTTGATCGGCAAAAAAATGTTATAAGTCCAGCCAATAGCAAATAGCCAATGGCGAATGGCCTTTGGCTCTATTCCATTGGCATCTCCATCCTATCTTTGGCTTATGAGCGAAGAGAAAAGCATCAATTTTATTGAAGAGATTATAGAAGATGATTTGAAGAATGGCAGGTATCAATCCATTGTAACCCGTTTCCCGCCCGAACCCAATGGTTACCTGCACATGGGCCATGCCACCAGCATCTGTCTCAATTTCGGGCTCACTAAAAAATACCCGGGCTATACTAATCTACGGTTTGATGATACCAACCCGGTAACAGAAGAAACCGAATATGTAGAGAGTATCAAGGAAGATATCAGGTGGCTGGGATTTGAATGGAAGAATGAATTGTATGCTTCCGATTATTTTGACCAGCTTTATGAATTCGCATTAACCTTAATCAAAAAGGGACTAGCTTATGTGGATGATTCCACTTCCGAAGAAATAGCTGCACAGAAAGGCACACCTACCGAACCGGGAAGAAATAACCAGTACCGCGAGCGTTCGGTGGAAGAAAACCTCGACCTGTTTCAAAGAATGAAAGCAGGTGAATTTCCTGATGGCAGCCGTACGCTCCGTGCAAAAATTGATATGGCGCATCCCAATATGCTGATGCGTGACCCATTGCTTTACCGTATCAAACATGCACACCACCACCGTACCGGCGATAAATGGGTCATCTATCCCATGTATGATTTCGCACATGGGCAGAGCGACAGCATTGAAAAAGTGACCCATTCCATTTGTACACTTGAATTTGTTCCGCACCGCGAATTATACGACTGGCTGATCCATCAACTGGAAATTTTTCCTTCGCACCAGTATGAGTTTGCAAGACGTAATCTTTCCTATACCGTGATGAGCAAAAGAAAATTGCTGCAGCTCGTCAATGAAAAATATGTTGATGGATGGGATGATCCCAGGATGCCCACCATCAGCGGTATGCGCCGTAAAGGCTATACACCGGAAGCGATCAGGGAATTTTGTGACCGGGTGGGTATTGCCAAAAGAGATAATGTTACGGATGTGGGACTGCTGGAATTCTGTGTACGAGAACACCTGAATAAAATCGCATTGAGGCGCATGGTGGTGTTTGATCCGCTGAAACTTGTGGTGACCAATTACGAAGGTGATATTGAATGGCTGGAACTGGAAGACAATCCTGAAGATCCATCCAGCACCAGCCGTAAAATTCCTTTTGGAAGGGAGTTGTATGTAGAGCGTGAAGACTTCATGGAAAATCCGCCGAAAAAATATTTCAGGTTATTCCCCGGAGGCATGGTGCGTTTGAAAGGTGCCTACATCATCCGTTGTGATGAAGCAGTGAAAGATGAATCGGGCAATGTTACTGAACTGAGATGTACCTACATCCCTGAAAGCAGGAGCGGGCAGGATACTTCAGGCATCAACGTTAAAGGAACTTTACACTGGGTAGAGATTACCCAGGCTGTAACCGCTGAGGTGCGTTTGTACGACAGGTTATTTAAAGTGGAAGATCCTTCAAATGAAGAAGGGGATTTCAAAGATTATATCAATCCTGATTCTTTACAAACTGTAAAAACTGCTTTCGCGGAACCTGCATTAAAAACTGCGAAACTGAATGAACGCTATCAGTTTCTAAGGAAAGGATATTTTACTCTTGATAACCGTGATACTTATGCACGCCTGGTATTTAATCGCACCGTTACGTTAAAAGATGCCTGGGCGAAGGAGCAGAGGAAAGGCTAGTGGCTATTGGCTATTGGCCATTGGCAGTATACCGCGGTTCGTACCGCACCCATTTTTGACTTTTGACTTTTGAATTTTGACTTTATAAAAAAAGCCCCCTTCGCAGGAGGCTTTTTTTATAAAGAAGATAGAACTTATTTATTCGGGTTCAGCGCTTCCGTGATACGGTCGTTCACATCCTGCAGATGCGCACGGCTGGCCACATCCCTGTAAACAGGAAGGGCTGCACGGATCTCTGCCTGTAGAAGTCTCAGTTGAGCCTTCGCTACAGATACCGCGTCTGAAGTAGGACTAGCCCCTGTTGAAATGGTACCAAATCCAGCAATAGTTACATTGGCAGAAGCTGGAGGGTTGATGATCTTATTGAGTGTTTCAACAAAAGATTTCTGCAAGCCTCTCCTGTAAATATCAATAGGCTGTTTGCTTACCAGTTCACTCCATATTCCTTTCCTGAGGTCAGTTACCATTTCATGGGCTGTATAGGCAGTAGTAGGTTGTTCTGCCTCGAAACGTGCCAGTTTGTTGAAGGTGCTAACACCCAGCAACCTGTTAAGCACATTGTTCTGGATATTTCCAATTGTGGTGAGTTTATTATCACCTGTATAAGAGGAAATATCATTATCTACCAGCCATTTTGGAGTTTTGAATAACTGCTCATGCAGGTATTGCAGCGCGGCTTTTTGTTTGGCTTTCGAAACAAACTCCACAACCACACCTGGTTCTTCCGTCATTTTAGGAGTGGTGTAGATGCCACCAACACTTTTAGCCACGTGTCCCATATACCTCTGGAATTGGCCTCTCAATTGTGCATACATCTGGCCGAGGCTTGAATAATCCTTATTGGCCTGTTTGGTCCATTCAGGAAGTTTGGCTACGATGCGTTGCAGGTTTTTGATACCATAACCACTGGCTTTGATCGCGTCATCGCCCAGGTCTTCATTCTGACCACGGGGATCATCAGGATCAGTTTCAGTTCCAAACCAGAGACGCTTGTTTTTCAAACGCTCCATGGTGAGTTTGTTCAGTATTGGAATTTCAGCTTCCGGGGTGGATTGCGGCATCCAGCGGTAACCCCATTCAATTGCCCACATATCATAATCTCCGATACGGGGGAAGAGATTCTTCTGGCTGATCTTGTCCTCAGGCTGCGCTACGTAATTAAAACGTGCATAGTCCATGATGGAAGGTGTGTGGCCATTGGTCTCCAGCCAGCTATTGTTCCTGAGATTTTCAACAGGCACCGTGGAAGAAGAACCATAGTTATGACGGAGTCCGAGTGTATGACCTACTTCATGTGATGATACAAAACGGATCAGTTGACCCATCAGGTCATCCGGTAATACCATGGAGCGTGCCTGCGGATCAACGGCGGCTGTCTGGATGAAATACCAGTCACGCAACAGGTTCATCACGTTATGGTACCAGTTGATATGTGATTCCAGGATCTCGCCGCTGCGCGGGTCATGTACGTGAGGTCCGCTTGCATTGGCTACATCAGATGGTTTGTAAACGATTGCGGAATAACCGGCGCCTTCAAGGCTCCAGGCCGGATCGTTCTTCGGTGCTTCTTTGGCAACGATGGCATTTTTCCATCCTGCTTTTTCAAAAGCGATGTTCCAGTCATTCACACCCTGTATCAGGTAAGGAATCCATTTACGGGGTGTGGCCGGATCGATATAATAAACGATTTGTTTGGCAGGCTCCACCAGTTCACCGCGCAGGTATTTGTCTACATCCTGGGGTTTTGGTTCGAGTCTCCAGCGTGTGATCATGCGGATGTTCTCCACGCCCTGTGGGTTGGCATCAAAATCCACGTAACCTGTAGCGAAATAACCAACCCTTGGATCAAAATACCTTGGCTTCATTGCCACTTTAGGCAGAAGCACCATGGAGCTGTTTAATTCGAAAGTGGAAGGAGAGCCGGATCCGGGCATTGCAGACGGCGCAGCAGGTGCACCAAAACCACCAGAAGTCGGCGTTCTCATATAAGTTTTAACGGTCTGGATTTCGATATTGCCCGGGAAAGATTTTACATCGAGAACATACGAATTATCACGCTGGTATTGAGAAAGACCAAGCGCTCTTTTCAGCCTGCTGTCAAAGAAAAGGATATCATTGTCGCCGCTGATATAATCCGTTACATCAATTACTGAACTTCTTACCTGCGTTAGTGAATCTGTTTTGTAAGCTGCCACACTGAAAGAAGCATTGATCGGTTGAAGATTGGAATTGCGCACCGACTGGTACATGCCGGCGGAATCTCTTCCTCTTTCACTGTGTGAAATGGCACGCAGGAAAATTTTGTTATTTGGACCTTTTTCGAAGCTGATCACATTATCAGAGATCTGGTCGCCGGCATAACCAAAAAATCCGGCACGGGCTCCGGCAGGTGCTTTAGAGATGCGGTTTACCACCAAAATCTCCCGCTCCAGCAGGGAATCAGGAATCTCAAAATAAAATTTATCCTCAATGCGATGGGTAGTGAACAAACCCCTGGAGGTTTTTGCCTTGGCGGTGATTACCTCGTTGTAAGGTTTAGGTCCGGTATTGGCGCCAGGCCTGGCGCCAGTAGCTGCACCGGGAGGCATTCCCGCAGGTGGATTTTGCGCGTATAAGGCGGTTGAAAAAACAAAACCCGTTGCAAGCGCAACGGCAAAGCGATACTTCATGTGCAATTTGATTTTTTGTTAGATAAATGAAACAACAAGTGTAACAGGGGTGGAATTTACTAAAGAAGTCGTGAATGGAATTGATAAAGTTGCACTGCGTTTTTTCAAAGTAAAAGCGGCTGACAACGGGTATAAGCGGAGAAATCGGCGGATGAATGATTTTTGGTATGAATGAAAAATCACATTGATGTTGATTCCTGTCAACCTTATAAGTTTCTCACAAAGGATTTTTGAAATGGCAGTTCACTTAGATTTGCAGCCCTTTGAAAAATATCTAAATGGAACAGAAATATATTCAGCAGATCGCGGGTAAACTGAAGTTGCAATCAAAGCAGGTTGACAGCATCAGGCAGATGCAGCAGGAGGGAGCCACCATTCCCTTCATGGCCAGGTACCGCAAAGAGGTTACAGGAAATCTTGACGAAGTGGTGATTGGCAATGTAGTGGAAGAAATCGCTTATTTCAATGAACTCGAGAAAAGAAAAGAAACGGTTTTGTCGACTATAGAGCAGGCAGGCAAAATGACCCCGGAACTGAAAAAGAAGATCAGTGACTGTTTCAGCGCCACCGAACTGGAGGATCTCTATCTACCTTATAAACCCAAAAGAAAAACCAAGGCCACACAGGCTATTGAAAAAGGACTGGAACCGCTGGCTAAAAAAATATTTGACCAGGAAGACATGGATCCTGAAACGGAAGCTGGTGCTTTCCTCAATGAAAATGTAAAAGATGTAAAAGAAGCACTCCAGGGTGCCAGGGATATCATTGCTGAATGGGTAAGTGAACATGAGCAGGCAAGGGCCGCTGTGCGTCACCTGTTTTCAAGGGATGCTGTTCTTTCCTCGAAGGTGCTTACCACTAAAAAAGAGGAAGCCGAAGCGCAGAAATACCGTGATTATTTTGAATTCAGCGAACCTTTGTCTCAAAGTCCCTCTCACAGGCTGCTGGCCATCCGCCGCGGTGAAAAAGAAGGGTACCTGATGATGGATATCAGCATTGACAAACAGGTAGCGGTGGATACACTCACCGATATCTTCATTAAAAAATCTTCCAGGGCCGCGACTGAAGTAAAGAAAGCCATCGAGGATAGTTATTCCCGCCTCTTGAAATCAAGTATCGAAAATGAGTTCCGCCTTTCCAGCAAGAACAAGGCGGATGAGGAAGCCATCCAGGTTTTTACAGAAAACCTTCGGCAATTATTGCTGGCAGCACCCCTGGGCTCCGCGAAAGTGCTTGCAATCGACCCCGGCTTCCGTACGGGCTGCAAAGTGGTTTGTCTCGACGCCCAGGGAAATTTTCTTTTCAATTCCACTATTTACCCGCATCCCCCGCAACAACAGGCAGATGAGGCCAAAAGGGAATTGAAATACCTGGTGAACAAATATGAGATTGATGCTATTGGCATCGGTAACGGAACGGCCGGCAGGGAGACCGAGCAACTGGTGAGGAGTATTGATTTTGGTAAACATGTACGGATTTTCCAGGTGAATGAAAGCGGTGCGTCCATTTATTCGGCATCAGAAGTGGCAAGAGAAGAATTTCCTGACCAGGATGTAACGGTACGGGGAGCGGTGAGTATTGGCAGGCGATTACTCGATCCATTGAGCGAACTGGTAAAAATTGATCCGAAATCCATTGGTGTGGGACAATACCAGCATGATGTAAGCCAGGTAAAACTGAAACAGGGACTCGACAGGGTAGTGGAAAGCGCTGTAAACTTTGTGGGAGTGGATGTGAATACGGCTTCCAAACATTTGCTGCAATATGTCTCTGGTATTTCGTCCACTCTTGCCTCCAATATCGTTCAATACCGTTTGCAGAATGGTCCTTTCCAAACCCGGGAAGAACTGAGAAAGGTACCCCTGATGGGACCTAAATCTTTCGAACAGTGCGCGGGATTTTTACGCATACGCGGCGCCGTTAACCCGCTCGATAATTCATCAGTGCATCCCGAACGTTATGCCCTGGTTCAGCAGATGGCTAATGATGTACAGGCTTCGCTGGAAGAACTCATTAAAAAATCTGAACTGCGCCGCCAGGTCAATAAGCAGAAATACATTAGCGAAACTGCAGGTCTCTTTACCATAGAGGATATTTTGAAGGAGCTTGAAAAACCAGGACGTGACCCCAGGGAGCAATTGGAAGAATTCCAGTTTGATGAAAAGATCAAAACCATTGAAGATCTAAAACCTGGTATGCAGGTACCCGGCATCGTGACGAATATCACCAATTTCGGAGCCTTTGTTGATATTGGTGTGAAGCAGGATGGCCTGGTTCATGTTTCCCAACTGGCTAACCGTTTTGTTTCAGATCCCAATGAAGTGGTGAAACTGAACCAGAAGGTGATGGTTACGGTAACCGAAGTGGATGTGTCAAGAAAAAGAATTGCACTGACTATGAAAACTTCCGAGGTGCAGGCCAGGAGTGAAACAAAAAAACCTCAGCCCGGCAACAAAACCTTCAACAAACAGCCAGCTCAAAGCAATAATCCTTTTCAGAACAAACTGAATGAGCTGAGGAAAAAATTCAATGACTGATAAATGGATGAAGCAGTTCTTCAGGACTGCTTCATCCATTTTTTTCGTTTGTTGGCCAGGTAGCGGTCAAGGAGAAAAAGACCCAGGACTATATTGAGCATCATGAAAACATTCATGAATGTGTTGTTGAACATGCTGCTATAATCAACTTTGGTGAAATCAACGCCCAGCGAAGTACCTGAATCAGTTCCCTGTGTCCAGTCGATCTGCATGATCCCGTAAACCAGGAAGGAGGTAAGCATGATGATGAAGAACAGGCCAATTCCCCAGATTACTTTCTGGTTGATATAATCCCGGGCAGCGGGTGTGATCTGCAGCCTCGAAATCTCCTCCATAACATTTTTGGTGAAACGCAAGGAAGGTTGTTCCAGTTCGGTGAGGTTGATAGCCTGGTGCAGTTCCAGCAACTCGGCATATTTCAGCCGCCATTCATTGTTTTCGGCAATGAGTTTCTCAATGGCAGACCGTTCTTCCTGGCCGGCATTGCCATCAATATAATCCCATAACCTGCTTTCTATTTGTTCAAGGTTATTCATAACCTGTTATTTAAGATGATCAATAAATATCACGCACTTCGTCGCTGAAATATTTTTCCATTTTTTCTTTTAACCTTCCCCTTGCCCTGTGCAGTTGCACTTTCACCGTGTTCACTTCTTTGCCCATCACCAGGGCGATTTCTTCAAGACTTTGTTCGCCTTTATAAAACAGGGTTATGACCTGGGCATCATCAGGAC
>JAEYUA010000192.1 GCA_023433755.1 Bacteroidota bacterium
AAGATGAGCTTTTTTTCGTGGTAAAGGGTAATCTTACCATGGTACTTCGTGATGGAGAGATAGAAATTGGTGAAGGTGAATTTTTTATTGTGCCTAAGGGAGTAGAACACAAACCTGTGGCTAAGGAGGAGGTATGGGTCATGCTTTTTGAACCCGCTGCCACACTCAATACCGGTGATGTAATTAACGAAAGAACAAAACAGCAACTTGAAACCATCTGAAGTGAATGAGAAAGTAAAGAATATGGTGGAACTAAAAGAGGTACAGCAGGAGCCCGATCTGCATGGATACTATGGAAAGTTCGGAGGAGCATTCATCCCGGAAATGCTGCATCGCAATGTGGAAGTGCTGCGCAACAGTTACCGCGATATTATTGGTGATGTGGATTTTCAAAATGAAATGAAATCCCTGCTTCGTGATTATGTGGGAAGACCCACTCCTTTATATTTTGCTGAAAGAACCAGCAGTCATTATAACGCGAAGATCTTTTTGAAACGCGAAGATCTCTGTCATACCGGTGCGCATAAGATCAACAATACAATCGGGCAGATCCTTCTTGCCCTGAAATCAGGTAAGAAGAAGATCATCGCTGAAACTGGCGCAGGACAGCATGGAGTGGCCACGGCCACAGTATGCGCATTGAAAGGCCTGGAATGCATCGTGTATATGGGAGAGAAGGACATGCAACGACAGGCGCCCAACGTAGCCCGCATGAAGATGCTCGGTGCAACAGTGGTGCCGGCCGTAAGCGGCAGCCGTACACTGAAAGATGCCACTAATGAAGCGATCCGTCACTGGATCAATCATGCTGATGACACACATTACATCATTGGCAGCGTGGTGGGTCCGCATCCTTATCCCGATATGGTTGCGAAATTCCAGAGTGTGATCAGCGAGGAGATCATCAGGCAACTGGAAGAGAAAACAGGTTCCGGGCCAGAATATGTAATAGCCTGTGTGGGCGGTGGTTCCAATGCCGCAGGTGCTTTTTATCATTTCATTCCTGATGCCTCCGTGCAGCTCATTGCGGTAGAAGCGGCAGGTGAGGGACTGGACTCAGGACGGTCAGCGGCCACCACACAGTTAGGCAGGGATGGAATTCTGCATGGCAGCCGAAGCCTGCTGATGCAAACCAGCGATGGCCAGGTAGTGGAACCACATTCTATTTCCGCAGGTCTTGATTATCCAGGTATTGGCCCGCTTCATGCGCACCTGTTTGAAACAGGCAGGGCAAAATTCTTATCTGCCACCGATGAAGAAGCGCTGGATGCCTGTTTTGAACTGGCAAAGCTTGAAGGGATCATACCCGCGCTGGAAACAGGACACGCACTGGCAGCATTAAAAAAACTGGATCTAAAAAAAGAAGATAAGGTTGTGGTTTGTCTTAGTGGAAGAGGAGATAAAGACCTGGCGGGATTTATGGAGAGGATGGGGGAAAGCTAATGGCCATTGGCCAATGGCAAATCTCCGCGCCATCTTTGCGTTCTCCCTTTCTCTGCGGTGAAAATTTATGACTATTACATTTACAGATAAAGGAATGCAACGCCAATTTTTTATAATAAACCATCAAGTTCAATAAAACAATGAAAAGCGAATCAGCAACATACACAGGATTTGAATTTGAAGTGGACGGGCATCCTGCACTTGCGATTATTAATATGGATCTGAAAAATGCCGACAGGCAGTTTTACCGGTATTCCGTTTTTGTAACCGTGGTGCCGGAACAATTCAATGAGAATGGTCACCCGGAAGGTGAGGAATATGATTTTCTCAACGAGATGGAAAAATCCATGATCAGTTATCTTGAAGAACAAACCCAGACTGTTCACGTAGGTCATACCACCCTGTACAGGGCGAGAGAGATCATTTTTTATACAAAAGACCGTGAAGAGGTTACAGGTTTCCTGGAGCATTTTCTGCCGGCAACTGAAAGGGAACATGATTTTGAAGTGGAAGACGATCCTGAATGGAAAAATGTCTCTGCTTTTTATGAACTCATTTAAATATCATTCATGAATAAATACCTGATAGCACTGGCTGCCTTGTTAACTTTCCAGGGTTGTGATGACGGAAAGGATTATCTCAAGCATAAGATCAGTTATGAAAGGTTGGGGGCCTGCAAGGATATTAATACCAATGTGAGTGTTGTATCCAATACCATCGGTGAGCGTTTCGTATTCCAGGAATGCCTGGATGATGGTTTCAAGGGTGATTATTCCGTAACCAGGGAAGGCGATACAATTGTAGTGAAGCTCGATAAATCCTCGAATGCCAATGCGCTTTTTGAAGTCACCCTTGACATCAATACCAGGCCGGCCTATACGCACCTGCAGGTAAATGGAGTAACGATGATGGTAACGGTCAAACGATGATATGGGAAGGATCAGCAATTTATTTGAAAGGAAGCGTGAGAATGTTTTGAATATTTACATCACGGCGGGATTTCCCAAAAGGGATGATACAGTTCCTCTGATGAAATGCCTGCAGGATGCCGGTGCCGACATTCTTGAAGTGGGTATGCCTTACAGTGATCCCCTTGCTGATGGCCCTGTGATCCAGGCCAGCAGTGCCAGGGCACTGGCCAATGGCATGAGCATTCCCCTGCTGCTGCAACAATTGAAAAACATGCGTGAGCACATACGGGTGCCTGTGATCCTCATGGGTTATTTAAATCCTCTGCTGCAGTATGGATTTGAAAGATTCTGCAGGGAGGCTGCCACCGCCGGTGTGGATGGACTGATCATTCCAGATATACCCCTGTATGAATATCAAAGAGATTATAAGCACATAATGGATGCGAGCGGGCTTGATTTTATTTTCCTGGTAACGCCGGACACAACAGAAGAAAGGATCAGGCAGATCGATGCTTTGAGCAGCGGTTTTATTTACGCGGTTTCTTCATCTTCCGTAACAGGAACTGATAAAGATTTCGGTGCAGTTGAAAAATATCTTTCATCGCTCCGGCAAATGAAATTGAAGAATCCTGTGCTTGCAGGTTTTGGTGTCAGGGACAGGGAAAGTTTCCAGGCCGTATGCCGCCAGGTCCAGGGAGGTATTATTGGTTCGGCATTCATTAAGGCAATAGAAAATGGAACATCACTGGAAGCTGCCAGCAAAACATTTATCAAAAATATTTTAGACAAATGAAACCAATGCT
This sequence comes from Bacteroidota bacterium, assembly GCA_023433755.1. Classification (GTDB taxonomy): domain Bacteria; phylum Bacteroidota; class Bacteroidia; order Chitinophagales; family Chitinophagaceae; genus Flavisolibacter. The sequence goes on from JAEYUA010000192.1 coordinate 3,158, forward strand.
GTTATGAAGCTGGCTATCATCAAATATAATGCGGGCAATATCAGGTCGGTGCTGAATGCATTGGAAAGACTGGGCGCGGAAGCAGAGGTTACTGATGACCATGAGGCTATTCTCGCTGCTGATAAAATAATTTTTCCAGGCGTCGGTGCAGCCAGCAGTGCCATGGTAAGCCTGAAGCAGGGAGGCCTCGACCAGGTGATAAAAAACCTGAAGCAGCCGGTGCTCGGCATTTGTGTGGGCATGCAACTGATGTGCGAACACTCGGAGGAAAATGATACGGACTGCCTGGGGATTGTACCGGTAAGGGTCAGAAGATTCCCGGCGAATGAAGACCTGGTTAAAGTGCCACAGGTAGGGTGGAACGCTATTTACGGATTAAGGTCAGGACTGTTCAGCGGTGTTGCCGAAAACAGCTATATCTATAATGTGCACTCTTATTACGCGGAGGACAGTGAATATACAATCGCTCATTGTGAATATGGACTGGAATATGCGGCGGCTATCCGCAGGGATAATTTTTATGGTGTGCAGTTTCATACAGAAAAAAGTGCTGAGACGGGAGATAGGATTATCGAGAATTTTTTGTCATTATAAAAGTTTAATGTGGAAGAGAAGCAGAAAGAGACACAGAAACAGAAAGAGAAACAGGGAGGGAAACAGGGAGGGAGTAATGAGGGTTTTGAGATCATACCCGCCATTGATATCATTGAGGGAAAATGTGTGCGTCTAACGCATGGTGATTTCAGCCAGAAGAAGATCTACAATGAGAATCCGTTGGAGGTGGCGCGCCGCTTTGAGGATGCTGGATTGAAAAGGCTTCACCTGGTAGATCTTGACGGTGCCAGGGAAGGATCGGTAAAGAATTGGAAAGTGCTGGAGCAGATCGCAGGCAAAACCTCAATGGTGGTGGATTTTGGAGGAGGCATACAGGCGCAAAATGATCTCAGGATCATTTTTGATTCCGGTGCCCGGCTGGCAACTATCGGTAGTATGGCAGTGAAGGATCCGGAAACATTCGGGCAGTGGATCAGTTCATTCGGTCCAGATAAATTTTTCCTGGGTGCTGATGTTAAGAATGAAAGGATCACCATCAGCGGGTGGACCAGGGATACCGACATCTATGTGTACGATTTCATCAGGGATTACAGTGAAAAGGGTATCCAGCAGGTTTTCTGTACAGATGTATCAAAGGATGGAGCACTGGAAGGTCCGGCTACCACCCTTTATACCCAGATCGTAAAGGAATTTCCTTCCCTTCATTTTATTGCAAGCGGAGGTGTGGGTTCCATTGATGATGTGTACCGCCTCCAGGAAGCAGGCTGCAAGGGAGTGATTATCGGCAAGGCCATTTATGAAGGAAGGATCAGTTTGAGTGAACTTTCAAAAATCAATGACTGATGCTGGCGAAAAGGATCATACCCTGTCTTGATATCAGGAACGGGCGGACTGTAAAAGGAACCAATTTTGTTGGACTACGTGATGCCGGTGACCCGGTAGAACTCGCTGAAGGTTATGCGCGGCAGGGTGCTGATGAACTGGTTTTTTTGGACATCACAGCTACTATTGAAAAAAGGAAAACCCTTTCCGAACTCGTGAGCCGTATCGCTCATACGATCAATATACCCTTCACCGTGGGAGGAGGAATCAGGTCAGTAGATGATGTGGCGGTATTGTTACAGTCAGGAGCTGATAAGGTTTCAGTGAATACGGCTGCATTCAAAAATCCTTCATTAATCACCGACATTGCGTTGCATGCAGGAAGCCAGTGCGTGGTGCTGGCCATTGATACCAAAAAAGAAGATGATGGTGAATGGTATGTTTACCTGGATGGAGGCAGAACAGCAACTCATGTAAAATGTTCGGAATGGGCAAGGAAGGCTGTTGACTGCGGGGCAGGTGAAATACTGCTGACATCCATGAATCATGATGGTACAAAATCAGGATTCGCGATCGACATTACCAGGGAATTATCCGTTTCGTTGCCTGTTCCCGTTATCGCTTCGGGGGGCGGCGGCAGCATGGAACATTTCGCGGAAGTATTTCACGATGGGGCAGCCGACGCGGCCCTGGCGGCCAGTGTTTTTCATTTCAGCGAGATCCGCATTCCTGAGCTGAAATCTTTTCTCAGGGAAAAAGGAATAACGGTCCGCATTTAACAGGTAGTGAATTTTTAATAACCGGGTTAACTTCAACAAATGAAAGTGGATTTCAAAAAATATAGTGATGGCCTGGTACCTGCGGTGGTACAGGACTATGACACGCAAAAAATTTTGATGCTTGGCTTCATGAACGAGGCAGCCCTCAGTCAAACGGAGACCAGCGGCCTGGTTACTTTTTACAGCCGCAGTAAAAAAAGATTATGGACCAAGGGGGAGGAAAGCGGGAATCATCTTCAGCTCAAACAGATCCTGGTTGATTGCGATAACGACAGCCTGCTGATCAAGGCCCTTCCAAAGGGACCGGTTTGTCATACCGGTGCTGATACCTGCTGGAGCGAAAAGAACCACAGGGAGGATTTCCTGAATTACCTGGAACATATCATTCACCTGAGGATCAACGGGTCGGATGAAAGCTCTTATGTTAAGAAACTGGTGGGCCAGGGGATCAATAAAATAGCCCAGAAAGTAGGGGAGGAAGCTGTGGAGCTGATCATAGAAGCGAAGGACGTTAACAGGGCGTTATTTTTGAATGAAGCGGCAGACCTTCTTTTTCATTATATCGTATTATTGCAGGCGAAGCAATGCACCCTTGAAGACGTAATTGGTGTGCTGAAAGAAAGGCACCAGGCAAAATAAATCCGGCATTGAATCAAAAAATAAACATGAAAAAACTATTCTTATTCCTGGCTTTTGCAACTGCTTTTTTATCAGCAGGCGCCCAGGCCCTGGAATTCTCCATTAGTGGCAATGTTGCCGGACTGGCAGATGGCCCTGTGAAAGTAATCACCACATCAAGGCAGCCGGTTGAAGTAGCATCAGATTCCACGAAAGGTGGAGTGTTCAAGATCACAGGCAGCATTCCCGAACCCGGGTTGTACCTGCTTGTGATGAGCAATGAGCAGCCTCAGTATGTTTACCTGGATCAGTCAAACATCACTGTAACAGGTTCGCAGGCTGAGATCAAACAGGTAAAGATCGAGGGCTCTCCTTCGCATACAGATTTCATAGAACTCAACAGGGTGTTCAATCCCATGATGGGTGAATTGAGCGCGCTTGCGGCACAACTTGAAAAAGAAGGAAATCCTGCTAAACGGGAGGCGATGATCGGCCACTATGATTCCATCACGAAAAAAGTTGGAGTGGAGATCAGGAATTTTATTTCCGCACATCCTTCTTCTTATGTTTCTCCGTTCCTGTTGTGGATCACATCGCAGGTGACGCCGGATGTACTGGAGATGGAAAAGAATTTCAACCTGATGGATGCCAGGATCCGCGAAGCAAAGATCTCTAAAGATCTTGCGGATTATATCACGGCAAACAAAGTAGGACTGGTTGGAACGGAAGCGATTGATTTTAGCCAGGATGATACCAGCGGTACAGCGGTATCTCTTTCATCTTTCCGCGGCAAATTTGTGCTGGTTGATTTTTGGGCGAGCTGGTGCCGTCCCTGCCGCATTGAAAATCCGAATATCGTAAAGGCCTATCATAAATTCAAGGATAAAAACTTTACCATCCTGGGTGTGTCACTTGATATGCAGAAAGATGCCTGGGTGAAAGCCATTGAAAAAGATAAGCTGGCCTGGAGTCATGTGAGTGACCTGCAGCACTGGAACAACGCAGCGGCGCAGTTATACAGGATCCAGAGCATTCCGGGTAATATGCTGATCGATCCTTCAGGTAAAATTATTGCGAAGGACCTGCATGGTGAAGAACTGGAGAAGACCCTTGAACTTTATTTAGGCAAGGCGGCTCCGGAAAAAACAGCAAAGCCTGTAAAAAAAGAAGGTAATAAAACACCTATTAAGAAAACGCCACCCCATAATTAAATTGTCCCCCTAAATATGAAGCGCTCTTTTGGGAGCGCTTTTTTTATGTTCATTTGTATTGTGGATTTTCGTACCAGATCCTTCGCCGGTGAGATGGTCGTATGCGATGCGTCTGCCCAGCTCAGGATAACCTACAGAACAGTGCGGCTGTGATCCTTCGGAGCTGGTGATGTGGATGAGAGAATAGTGCCTCTACGGCCGCTCCTCAGGATGACAAGGGGTTTACTAAACTCCAAAATTTATCCGGCGTCTTGTTTCAGAACTCTATAACAAGTCGCTGGTGATGTGGTTGAGAGAACAGTGCATCTGACTCCGCTCCTCAGGATGACAAAGGGTTAAGTATATTCAGAAATTTATCTGGCTTATTGTTTCAGGATTTCCAGAACAACATCCCTGATGGTGTTGTTTAGAGAATAGTACCACCGCCCCCGCTTCTCAGGATGATAAGGGTTAACTACATTCAAGGTTTATCCTGCATTTGATTCATAGAAAATTTTTTGGCAAGAAAAAGCTTCTCCGACCTCTAACTTGTAAGCACCATTCTCTGATCAACTCATTGTCATCCTGAGGAGCGCCTCAGCCGCTCTGTTCTCTGGTACAGTAACCGCGCGACGAAGGACCTCATTGCACCACGGAGGGCATGCATCCTGAACCCGCCGGGTACACTTTGTTCTCTAACGAATGATTTGCGGGTGAAGGATCTGGTACGATCTGCGCGCATTTCAAACATTTAAGGTAAATCGTCCATTAATTAATATCCTCGTTCTTCTTCAATTTTTCAATCGAATCACTCACATATTTTTTTGTCTGTTCATTTGGAGCCAGGGCCAGTGAAAGATTCGCGTATTTTAAAGCATTTTTAAAATCGCCATTGGCTGAATAGGCACGGGTCAATCCAAATAAAGTAGTGAACTGGTTGGGATTTTTTTTCAGGTTCATCTGGAAGATTTCCAGCGCTTCTTTGTTTTTTTTCTGTGCGAGGAGACTGCGTCCATACTGGTGCACTTCCTGCATATTGGCCAGAGGTAAGGCCTGTTTCATGATGGCATCCGCTTCGGCTGTTCTTCCCAATTTAGCCAGGATTTGTGCCTTGGTTGATTTTGGCCCAAATAGATGGCCACCTCCAAATGATGGCCCGGATGCAGAATCCGCCCACTGCAATGCCTGTTCAAGGTTCACATTGCGCTGCAGGCACCACTGGGCCGCCTGGTCCCAGGCAAGCCAGAAAAATCCTCTTTGTGTTCGCAGCTCATTCCGGAAAGAGGCAAGCTGGTCTTCAATATAATTGGTTTCAACGCGGAAGGGTATGCGCAGTTTTTCCCATTCAAGGGAGATGGTCGCGGCATTTTCTGCCTGGTCAGAAAACTCATAGTGCAACCATTCAACATTTTGATCCAGTTTCACTGGTTTCACTTTTACTCTCAGGGCATCTTCATTTTCATTGTAATAATAACTGCCCCATGATGAATGGTTGTTTGAAAAAATAACGGTTGATTCCGAAGGATCATAAGCAATGAAGATCGCATATTTGCCCGCTTTTAATGGTTGACCTTCCACCTTCACATCCCTGGAGAATTCTATTACGGTATTTTCATTGGCCCCGGCTCTCCAGGGAGCAGCTTTGGAAGAGCCGAAACCCTGGTCGGTAAAACCGGTATGAACCACCTGTCCCCATAAGGCGCCTTCCCTCCCTTTCACACCCGGGCGGTCATAATGAATAGTAACATCTGCGAGGCCGATTCTTTCACCTACCATGGCCTTCTTATTGCCCCCGCTTGGCAATTGCGTCAATGTTATCTGCGCATGTGCAGTATAAAAAATAATGCTGGTCAGTACCAGTAAGAGCTTTCTCATAATGAAGTTTTATGATTAAATCTAACAATGACGGGGAAAGGAATGAGGGGATTTTCGTGAATGGTAATGGTGAATGGTGAATGGTGAATGCTCGTCCGCCAAAGTTTTAGCGAAGGCGGCGTGAATATGTCACACTCTACCTTTCTAACGAGAAGCCGCTAGATTTGGGTTAAGCTAAAAGCCAATGGCCAATGGCCAAAAGCCAATGGCTTACCCCACCACTGCCTTCCTGATCTTCACCAGTTTTACCAACAGCTCTTCCAGCAGGTCCAGCCTGAGCATATTGGCGCCGTCGCTTTTGGCGCAGGATGGATCGGGGTGGGTTTCAATGAAAAGACCATCAGCTCCGGCAGCAATGGCAGCGGAGGCGATCGTTCCAATCATCAGCGGGTTGCCGCCAGTAACGCCCGAAGTCTGGTTGGGCTGCTGCAGGCTGTGTGTACAGTCCATTATCACTGGTACATCGGGTTGCTGCATGAGGGGAATATTCCGGTAGTCCACCACCAGGTCCTGGTAGCCGAAAGTGGTGCCTCTTTCTGTCAGCATCACTTTATGGTTGCCGGTGTTATGTATTTTTTCAACTGCAAACTTCATAGCCTCCCCACTCACAAACTGCCCTTTTTTTACATTGATGATCTTGCCTGTTTTACCTGCCGCGACAAGTAATTCTGTCTGCCTGCAGAGAAAGGCCGGTATCTGCAAAACATCCACATAGGCAGCGGCCATTTCCGCGTCTTTTTCAGAATGAATATCCGTAACAGTAGGCAATTGAAAATGTTTACCTGCCTTTTGAATAATCTCAAGCCCTGTTGTATCTCCCAGTCCCGTAAAGGAAGAAGCGCTGGTGCGGTTGGCCTTGCGGTAGGAAGATTTGAACACGAGAGGGATACCATGCTTTTTACAGATCGCTGCAAGTTTTTCTGCTGTTTCAAACACGATGGATTCACTCTCCACTACACAAGGTCCTGCCAGGAGGAAAAAATTATTTTTATCAAATACCTGCTGGCTGAATAACTGCTCAAGAAAAGGGGTCATGGTGCAAAGATCGGGAGAAACGGGTCAAAGTTAGTAGTCTGTAGTCAGTAGTCTGTAGTCAGTAGTCGTAAATTCAAAGTTGAAAGTTCAAAGTCGGAGGCTGTGAGAATGGAATGGGTGAACGGTCTCATATAAAATTGTGATGATAAATCGTGTTGAACTATTTTTAATTTTGACTTTTGACTTTTGACTTCCGACTTCCGACTTCTGACTTATGCCCACTTATGCTCCCCGTGTCAAGATCTGTTGTATTGCTTCCAGGGACGAAGCCCGGTTGGCCATTTCTTATGGGGCTGCTGCACTGGGACTTGTTGCAAGAATGCCCAGTGGGCCTGGACCCATTGCTGATTCCCTGATCTTTGAAATTGCCAGGACCATTCCTCCGCCTATTGGCAGTTTCCTTTTGACCTGCGAAACAAAGGCGGCCGACATCATTCATCACCAACAGCGTACACATACCAATACCATACAGCTTGTAGATGAACTGGAGGAAAAAGCCTATGACCAGATCCGGGCATCGCTGCCTGCGGTAAGGATTGTACAGGTGATCCATGTGCTGGACGAATCATCGGTTGATGAAGCACTCGGAATAATACCCTTTGTGGATGCCTTGCTGCTTGACAGTGGTAATCCAAAACTGGATGTAAAACAACTTGGTGGCACCGGCAGGGTGCATAACTGGAAACTAAGCAGGAGGATCGTTGAACAGTCATCCATACCCGTATTTCTTGCAGGCGGATTAAATGAATCAAATGTGAAGGCCGCCATGCAGGAAGTAACGCCATTTGGTCTTGATCTTTGCAGCGGTGTGCGTACTGGTGGAAAGCTGGATGAACGGAAACTGGAAAATTTTATGAAACTGGTTTATAATTAATACTGATCTTGTTGAAATGAAAAAGTTTATTGTTCTCTTCCTTATAGCTTTTCCCTGCCTGGTAAAGGCCCAGTTCGGGCAAAAGGATTTTGCGCTTTTCAAAATCCTGGAAGGCAAATGGAAGTCGACTACAAAATCTGGTGCGCTGATAGAACAGTGGACGATCATGAACGATTCAACCATGACAGCAGTCAGCTATCGTGTAAGTGGAAAAGATACCATTCCACAGGAAACAGTTGTATTGAACGTGTCAAGAGGAAATATTGTTTACGCGCCAACTGTTCCCGGCCAGAACCAGGGCAAGCCCATTCGTTTTTCTTTGATGAGTAATAGGAAAGGGAAGTACCTATTCGAGAATAAAAATCATGATTTTCCCAAACAGATCCTTTACGAACCTACTGCATCCCGGTTGAAAGTTACCTTGAGCGGGGGAGGCAGGCAGGTGAGATTTGAGTTTCGAAAGGAGGAGTAGTCAGAAACCGCAAAGGGCGCCAAGGGCCAACTTACTTTAAGCTAATAATTAATAAGCGCAAAGAAAACGCATAGCAAATTCGAATAGTCTTTGCGTTACTTCACAATCTGAAAAAGTTGGCTAGCAAAGCCGACTACAGACTACAGACTACCGACTACTGACTCTTCCTGTTTCCTCAAATTCTCCAGCATATCTTTTGTCATCCCTGCCAGGTCAAACTCAGGTTTCCATCCCCATTCTTCCCGCGCCACCGAATCATCAATGCTCTGCGGCCAGCTATTGGCGATCTGCTGCCGGTAGTCCGGTGCATAGCTCATTGAAAATTCCGGTATGTGTTTTTTGATCTCCGCCCCGATCTCTTCGGGTGAAAAGCTCATACCTGAAATATTATAGGAGGTGCGTGTATGAATTTTTGAAGCCGGCGCTTCCATCAGTTCAATCGTTGCCCTGATGGCATCTGGCATGTACATCATGGGCAGGTAAGTATCCTTCTCCAGGAAGCTTGTGTATTTTTTATTCGCAAGGGCTTCATGATAGATTTCCACGGCATAATCGGTAGTGCCGCCGCCGGGGGCAGATTTATAAGAAATAAGCCCAGGGTACCTGAGACTTCTTACATCCACACCATACTTATTGAAAAAATAATTGCACCAGAACTCTCCTGCATATTTGCTGATGCCATAAACTGTTGTGGGTTCAATGATCGTTTTTTGGGGACAGTCCTGTTTAGGTGAAGTGGGTCCGAATACCGCGATGCTGCTGGGCCAGTAAATCTTGCTGAGTTTTTCTTCCCGGGCAATATCCAGCACATTGAGTAATCCCTGCATGTTGAGATGCCAGGCAAGATTCGGATTTTTTTCACCGGTCGCGGAAAGGATGGCAGCCAGCAGGTAAATTTGTGTGAAGCCCTGCCGGATGACCTGCACATGGAGCATCTCCTTATTCATCACATCAAGGCTCACATAAGGACCGGTACCATGCAATAATGGGTTTTCTTCCCTGAGATCGGAAGCAGTTACATTCGCAGCGCCATAAATTTTTCTGAGTGCCAGTGTCAATTCCACACCTATTTGCCCGGAGGCACCGATGACAAGTATTCTCTCTTTCATATCGCGAAGCAAATGTATGAAAGTCGGTAGTTAAAAGTTCAAAGTCCGAAGTCAGTAGTCGGTAGCCGGTAGTCGGTAGTCGGTAGTCGGTAGTCAAAAGTTCAAAGTCGAAAGTTCAAAGTCGGAAGCGACCCTCTCACGTCTCACGTTCTCACGATCTCACGCCTCCAGCCTTCGCTAAAGCTACGGCTGGCAAAGCACGCCTCACATCTCACGCCCTCACCTGATCAACCGATGCTCATAAGCATACTTCACCAAGCCAATCACGCTGTTGGTATTGGTCTTGCGGAAAATATTCTTGCGGTGAGTTTCTACGGTTCTTTCGCTGATGAAGAGGGTTTCGGCGATCTGCTTATTGCTGTATTCTTTTTCAATCAGCCTGATGATCTCCGTTTCACGATCGGTAAGGTGGGCTTCTTCTGTTTCTTTTTTTCTGTTAGCAGTTCTTTCCAGTTCAGCCAACACTGCTTCACTGAAATAGATCCCACCCTTTGCTATTTTTTCAATAGCAGCCAGCAACTCTGTTTTACCTATATTTTTTAAAACATACCCTGAAATATCCGCTTCATCAATCATTTCATTAACTACATCACCCTGGCCATCCATTGACAAAGCCAGGATTTTTATTTGGGGGAATTCTTTTCTTACCTGCCTGGCCAGTTCATTTCCTGAAAGACCGGGCATCTGCACATCCGTCAGTAATACATCAACTTTTTGGTGGCGGAGTTTTTCCAGCACCGTAGCGGGTTCGGTAGTAGCGAAGGCAAATTCAAAACGTTGTTCTCCTTTTAGCAATGACATCAGCCCGTCAATTACAATCTGGTGGTCATCCACAAGGGCCAGAGAAATTTTGTGCATATTCAACTGAAAATATAAAAAAATATTCAGAATAGGTTATCCTACCGGCACATGTAATGCTACCAATGTTCCTTTTGATGGAGTGCTGTCAAAGTCCACAGTTCCTTTGAGGTATTCCACCCTTGTCCGGATATTCTTTAAGCCGATGCCCTCAAATTTGGAGCGGTCATTAACATCAAAACCACGGCCATTATCTTCCACCGTCGCAGTGATCTCGCTGTCTTCCCTGATCACGGAAATATCCAGCGTGTCGGCCCCGGAATGTTTGATCACATTATTCACACATTCCTGGATTACGCGGTACAAGACTGTTTCGGTATTGGAATCAAGTCTTTCATCCAGGCCTTCCGTATAAAGATGAACCTTGAGGGCTTTATGATCCAGCTTGTCAATGAACTCGCGGATAGCTGAGGCCAGGCTGTTTTTGAGCAGGGCATTCGGCATCATATTATGTGAAACCGCTCTCACTTCCTTACAACTTTCATCTACCAGTGAAATAATTTTTTCAAAAGTGATCTTTTCATCATCTGTTTTGAACTTCACCTCGTGTTTATAAGCAGAGAGGTTCATCCGCGCTGCGCTCATCATCTGTCCCACACCATCGTGCAGATCCTTGGCAATTCGCTGCCTTTCTGCTTCTTCTGCTTCCAGCACTGCCTTGGTGGCCAGTTCCTGCTGGCGCAGTACAGCAGCCTGCATCCGGGCTTCCTGCTTGAGACGGTAGCGGCGATAGTAAGAGAAGCCAAGTAATATTCCAAGTACGAGAATGGCTGCCAGGAAACCAATCATCACGTTGCGGCGTGTGAGTTGCAATTGCCTGTTGGCGATTTCGAGTTGCTGGATTTCTGATTGCTTCTGAAGGGTATGCAGGTTTTTGGCTTTTTCAGTAGAATCCAGTTTTTGTTGCAGGATGATCTCATTCTGGTCCTGTATCCTGATCCTGTTATTGGCTATTTCAAGGTCGGCCTGTGAAAGCGCCAGCCTGTTCTGGGTAAGATCAAAAAGACTTTTTTCTATCTGCAGTTGCTGGTTGCGGATCTCGAGGGCTTTGATATCATTATCCTTATGCAGCAGGGCAATCTCCTGTTGTTTCTTTTCCGTTTCATACTTTACCTGCATGTCGCGGAGCGATTTGATATTGGCCTCATTCAACAAAAGATCTTTATGCGAATTGAACTGCGAGGCGAACTGCAAGGCCTGTTTATAATCACCGGTGGCTGCATGATATTTTGATTCCACTTCGTAAATGGTCTTCTGGTGTTCCTTGTTCTGCGTTTTTTTTGTAAGCAGTACCGCACTGTCGATCATATTGCGTGCTGTGGCAAGCTGGCGTATTTCTATCAATGAATTGGCCGCAGCCAAATATATGGATGCAAGACTCCTGCTGTTATTGATGCGCCGGTAGATATCGATCGCATCCATAAAATAGGGCACCGACCTGTCATGCATCTGTTGCCTGCTATACAGTTCACCAATATGGGATTTCACCAGGCCAAGCTGCCGCTGGTCATTCACTTCGGTATAAATCTGCTGTGCCTGCATAAAATAGTTCAGTGCTTCACTATAACGCTGCTGCTCACCATGGATGCTGGCAAAGTATTGTAAGGTGATGGCCTGCCCATTGCGGTCGTTCAGTTGTTTCTGTATGGCATAAGCTCTTTCCTGGTAGGCCAATGACTGCGCATAATCTTTCTGGCGGAAAGAGAT
>JAEYUA010000022.1 GCA_023433755.1 Bacteroidota bacterium
CCATGCAATGTTGTGATGATAGGAATATAAATACCTTCCTGCTCCAGGATCTTTTTGGCCATGTAGGCAGCCGAAGCATGCGGAATGGCATAATGCACATGCAGCAACTGCAACTGGTTATTCTTGATCACATCCACCAGGGTGCTCGCTAGCGCTGTTTCGTATGGCGGGTAGTCAAACAGGGGATAGGTAGGTACCTGCACCTCGTGGTAATAAATATTCGGAATGAACCCATTCAGCCTTACCGGCTGCTGGTAAGTAATAAAATGAATATGGTGCCCGTTCTGGGCCAGGGCCTTTCCCAATTCAGTAGCCAGTACACCGCTACCGCCGAATGTGGGGTAGCAAACAATTCCGATCTTCATAATCAACAATTCAGTTGTCTAAGGTAATTACAAAAAACCGATGCCATCAGGCGGCTTCCGTTAAAAACTTGAGTTTGCAATGTGGTTTCAAATTAATTTTAAAGCATGAAGTATCTATTACCGGTCATCCTGTTTTGCGGATTCTTTACCAGTACAGAAGCGCAGCAGGAGGATTCCATCTTTATCAAACGTTTATCCGAAGAGATCCTCGTCAACAGCAAAGCATACGAAAACCTGCGCGTGCTCACCAAGCAGATCGGTGGCAGGCTGGCGGGTTCACCACAAATGGTTAAATCCGAAAAATGGGGATTGAAGGCTATGCAGGATGCAGGCGCGCAAAATGCCTGGCTGCAGGAATGTATGGTGCCTTACTGGGTGCGTGGTGGTAAGGACCAGGCTACAGCTCAATACAAACAGGGACAGAAGAACCTGGTGAAACCTCTTGACATCGTAGCGCTCGGCAATTCAAAAGGCAGTGGTCCCAAAGGAGTGAATGCGGAGGTGATTGAAGTAAAGAATTTCGAAGAACTCGAGAGCAGGAAGGATGAGATAAAAGGTAAGATCGTTTTTTATAATGTGAAATTCAACGAGGCTTATGTCAGAACCTTTGAATCCTACAGGGATGCTGTAGGCTACCGTGGTGCGGGTCCCAGCCGGGCGGCTAAATATGGCGCGGCTGCAGTGATCGTCCGCAGCATGAGTCATAGCACTGATAATAATCCTCATACCGGCAGCACCCGTTACGATACGGCCTATCCCATGATACCCGCGGTGGCCATTGGCTTGAGGGATGCGGACTGGTTAAGTACAACTCTCGGGCAGCAATCATTAAAAGTGACACTCAAAACACATGGTTATTTCAAACCTGATACAATTGGTCATAATGTGATCGGTGAATTGAGGGGATCAGAATTTCCTGATGAATACATTACAGTAGGAGGTCACCTTGATAGTTGGGATAATTGCGAAGGCGCTCATGATGATGGTGCAGGGTGTGTACAGACCATAGAAATATTGAGAGCATTCAAAGCGCTGGGCTACCAGCCAAAAAGAACCATCCGTTTTGTTTTATTCGCCAACGAGGAAAACGGGCTGAGAGGCGGAAATAAATATGCCGATGAAGCAAAGGCAAAAGGAGAGAAGCACATCTTCGCTCTGGAAAGTGATGCGGGTGGTTTTACACCCAGGGGTTTTGGTTTTACTGTTTCTGATGAGCAGTTTGAAAAAATCATGACCTGGCAGAAACTCTTGGCTCCACTGGGCGCGTCAGAACTGACACGCGGCGGCGGTGGTGCAGATATCGGTCCCCTGAACCGCTCTCAAAAAACTCCACTGGCGGGGCTTAGTCCCGACTCACAAAGGTATTTTGACCTGCACCATGCACGCAACGATGTATTTGAAGCCGTCAATAAAAGAGAACTCGATCTCGGTGCGCTGAATATGGCAGCGCTGGTTTACCTGGTGGATAAGTATGGGCTGTAGGCCAATAGCCATTGGCTATTGGCTTTTAGCTGCGAGCTAGGAGGAGGCTGCGCTCAACAAAAAAATGGCTGGTCTTTTGTGAAGGTCAACGTGTTCTCTTTTCCAATCCTGGATTGTTCTGGTTTTTACCATTTCATGTGGAGAAGTTAGATCAACGGCAATGCATAACCGCGATTGGGGCTGGCAGGTTTTGATGATGGTTTCAAGTAGCTGGTTGTTACGGTAAGGGGTTTCAATAAAGATTTGTGTGCAGTTTTTCTGCCGCGATTCTGATTCGAGTTGCTTTATCGTTTTAGCTTTCTCGCCTGCTTCGATGGGCAGGTATCCATTGAACTGGAATTGCTGACCGTTCATGCCGCTGGCCATCAATGCAAGCAGGATGGAATTGGGCCCAACCAGGGGTTTCACTGTTACATTCATTTCCTGGGCTATGGCCACCAGTTGTTGTCCCGGGTCAGCCACACCCGGGCATCCCGCTTCGCTGATGATGCCAATGTTTTTTCCTTCTTTTATTTTCTGGCGGAAGGCCTGCATGATGGTATTGTCAACAGTTTTCATGCTGTACCATTCCTGGTCGTCGATCACTATCTCTTTCCACAACAGTTTGAGGTACCTGCGGGCTGTTCTTTCATTCTCCACGAAAAAAACAGGGCATTGTTTCACCGCGTCAAGCAAATAGGCCGGAAGCACATTCACCTGGCCTTCGGCTAATACTGTTGGTATGAGGTAAATGGTTGAAGACATTAATGATTTTTTATCCGGTGCAGGCTTAATGTGGCCGCAACTACTGCGTAGGCAGGCGCCAGGATCCAACCCACAAAAATGAGTCCGTGCATCAGGTAAAAGATCAGTCCATTACCAATAGCGAGTCCTTTATGCCGGCTGATGAACTGGATGCTTGCTCCGGGTGACATCTTATTGCGCTCACAACTATAGTCCATCATGGAAAAACCATAATAATAACATTCAATAAACAGCGCGATCAGCGGTGTGATCCATCCGAAAAGTGGAATGAATGACAAAAAGAAAAGCAAGAGCACGTAAACGGCCTGCCACACCGTATTGCGCAGGGCCAGCTTAATACCTCTCCAGGCGTCTTTCATCAGTTGGGAAAAGCTGAAAGGATAATCCCTGCCTTCGAGAATGCTTGAAGTCTTTTCGCTGAGGTAGGCAAACAACGGCGAACCGATGATGAGAAAGAGGTATTTGAAGATGGAAAAATAAAATAGTACAAGGATGAGCCTCAGCATCATGCCGATCATCATGAATAAAAAGCTGAGCCAGTCATTCCTTTCTTTTTGGAGCCATTCTTCCAGCCCGGTTTGCTCACTCAGCCAGGTGACCGCGTTGTCTGATGAAACCCAAAAGAAATAGATTCCCACAACAAACAGGATCATGTAGATGATGCCGGGAATGATGATCCACTTCCAGAGCCGGTGTTTCCGGATAAATTCATGGGCATCTCCGTAGGATTGGATGGCTATGATGATCTCTTTGAGCAAATGGACAGTTTGTTTTAGTAAATATAATGGTGAATGGTGAATGGTGAATGCGGCGTCCGCCATAGCTTTAGCGAAGGCTGGTGAGGCGTGAGACGTGAATCGTGAGACGTGAGACGCCGCGCCTGCCGTCCGCGTGCGCTGAAGCTATAGCGGAGGCGCAAGCTTCAGCGAAGGTTGGTGAATCGTGAGACGTGAGACGTGAATCGTGAGGCGTCACTGCACCAGCTGTACTTTAGCGAAGGTCGGGTGACACGTGAGCATGATTACAAACAGGATAGCTTAAGAGAAGATGAAAAAGGTTATCTTAGCCAGTCCAAAACTTTTTCACGTCTCACGTCTCACGTCTCACGACTCACGACTCACGACTCATGAAAAAACACCCCCGCATTCTCCCCCTATCATTCTACCAGCGTCCCGATG
>JAEYUA010000109.1 GCA_023433755.1 Bacteroidota bacterium
TTCACGAAATCTTATGACTCCCCCCTCCCTTTTTCCCTTCCTGTTCTCTATATTTGTTTTCCACAAAAACCAGATAAATGAAAAAGATCATCTTCGGCGCTTTATTATTTTTTGCCTTTGCTGCCACGGCGCAGGACAGCCCTGAAAAAGAAAAAACACCCGCTGCCAAAGGGGTTGTTTATGGCAAGGTTTCAGAAGAAAGTAATGCAGTGAGTCCGGATGAACTCAAAACCAAACTTGTTGACGACAAGTTCCAGGGCCAGGTAAAGGGTAAGGTGGTTGAAGTTTGTAAGGCTGAAGGCTGCTGGATCAAATTGCAAAGAGCTGACGGCACTTCCATGATGGTAAGGGCCAAGGATCATGCTTTCCTGATGCCTGAGAATATTGTTGGCAAAACTGTACTGATCGAAGGCAATGCAACCGTAAAAGAAGTTTCAGAAGACATGAGGAAACACTACGCGGAAGATGCCGGCAAATCAAAAGAAGAGATCGCAAAGATCAAGGGCTCTGAAAAAGATGTGCAATTTGCCGCTAAAGGTGTGAAGGTTTTAGATTAAAATAATCCACATATTTTCTGTTGAATCCCGCTTCCGGCGGGATTCTTCGTTTAAAAAAAACGGCACGGGATTGTTATTACTAATCCTGTGAACCGTAGTCTGACATTTATTTTATTAGTTCTCGCCGGCTGCACCATGCCGGATGAAAAAGCATTCAAGGCCGAGATCAAAGCGGAGCAGGAAACCATGATCATGGAATCCAGCGACTCCAATGCGGCGCTTGTGCTGCCTCCATTGCCGGTAAAAGAACCGGTAAAACCCAAATTGCCCGAAGGTATCTACCAGGCCATCCTTCCACTGGATGGCAGAATGGAACAAACCATATCATTCAACAGCAACTATACTTTCGACCTGCAGGAAAGATATCTCGATGGAAACAGTAAGGACAGCACCGTAAAGGTGAGCGGCACCTGGTCGCCATCCAATGGTTATATCTGGTTGTATAAAGACCAGATCGTAAGGGGGCGTTATAAATGGAAAGAGGAAAGCCTGCAATATTTCAATCCGGAAACCAAAAAATCCTACCCGATGAACCCGCTGGAAAATATCAGCAGCAATGCCGGGTGGATGAACAAGGCTAAAGAAGGTGCGCTGGTTTATGCAATTGGCAATGAACCTTCATGGAGCATGGAAATAGCAAGGGATTCCATGTATTTTTTTACACCGGAGCTGGTTTCAGCATTACCAGTTAAAATTCAGAACCGCATACAATCCGGAGATAGTACTATTTATATGGGCACAAATGATTCCACTTCCATCAGGTTGGTGGTGCTGCCTTATTTCTGCTCGGACACCATGAGCGATTATGTATATACCAACCGCGTACTGGTTCAATTCAACCAGCAAAAATTTAGCGGCTGCGGAACCGTTTTCAGGAAACCTTAATCCCGCTCAGTCATCGCGTCTTTTCTTTCCTGTTCCATATCGGCTTCCTCGATATTGGAAGTGCTTTTTTGTTCGCCTGGCGGAGGTTCATTGAAAGCACTTGAACGAGGCTTACCGGTGTCCTGTTTGGGCTGGTGTTCCTTTGGCGAATCGGTTTCTTTTTGATTTTCTTTTTCCCTGTTCATGATTGTAGGTTTAACTGGTACATGAAAATATGAAGCCAAAATTTTCACAAGGAAACATTAATTGCCGCGGGTGAAGCAGCGGGTGAGGAAGTTGAATCTTTACATGGGCTAATGATCATATCTCTCCTGAAATCCAGGTTTGGCTGAGGAATATTATTTTGCCCTTCAGGGTTTTCTTTTTTCAATGGTTGATTATTGTTGAACCTGTTATTCTTTACATCTTCTAGAAAAGCGTTTTCGGAAGAAACAGAAACCATCACTTTGATATGCTGCTCAGTTTTTACCTGAAATTCTTTAAAACCGTAATAGAATTTTCCTTCTAACATTCCATAAGCAATGATAAAACCCTGTTCCCCTAAATACAGTGGTAAACCCTTCCCTTTATATGTGTTGAACTTGAATATGCCCTCTATAAATTCATTACTGACAGTATAATTTTTCTCAGAGGGAAATAATGCATAAACTTTCATATCCTCTAAATCTGAAACACCCTCCAATTGAACATTGATCTCACAAGGCGTTAACGAGGGAAGGATTTCAAGACGTACATCGATATTAAACCAGCCAAGTGATTCGACCTGGAAATAATACGCACCATTTTTAGGATTAAAAGCATCCAGTGAATCCGCCTGCGAATCATCTTCCAATACCATGGCAGCCAATTCTTCTGAAACCGGTTCAATTGGATCAACCACATCAACATAACCGGTATCCAGGCAGTTGGAGTTTTGAAATGTCCCAACTGAATCAGCCGAACGTCCGGGATGAGTGAAAGTATCGGTAACGGGACTTGCTGCTTCATTCCGGATAAAATTCATCACCGAACTGATATCCGCTTCATCCAACTGAGGGTAGGATGGCATAATAGAACCCCAAGTTCTCTGAAGATTCCGAGTATAGCCTGTTGTCGGAATAAAAGCTCCCGGATTGTTTACCCATCGAAGCAAATTCTTCCGGTCTTCTTTCCATGGCCCACGGTCCCAAACACCTGCAAGGGCAGGGCCGCTCAATGGCACTCTTATACCATGGCAACTATGACAACTATTCAGGTATATCTGCTTTCCCGCCTCAATGCTTTTATCGAGAGCAGTGGGTTGCAGTGTATCAATTTCCACCCAGTTCAATGAATCGTCTTCTGAAAATTCACCCTTGTATAATTTCATGTTTTCATCCACATAATTGGTAGGAAGAATCACATCAATGGGTTGCAGAACCTCAATCTCATTGCCATCCCTTTCATTAATGTAGATCATACCCCCACTTCTTAATGGTTTTCCATTTGTGGTAGTTACCAGCCCTCCCAGTACAATATCTTTCATGGTATAGGCCTCCTTGATCTCAAGCTCCACATCTTTCACGAAAGTTCCTTTTTTAATTCTCACAACTGCCCCCTTTGGTGTGCTGATCAAATTATCTTTCTCATGATTTACCTTAACGAAATAGCTTTCGAGGTTGGAAGGATTAAAAAGCGGTTTTTCTTTTTCAGGTGTGCAGGCTGATAAAAAAAGAAGGAGCAATAAAAACAATCTCATAGCATTTGAATTATAATTTTACCGTTTCAAAAATTCTGTAAAAGTTCCGCCACCGCTATCACTCCCATCCATCCCATAGCGGCCACCACTACCCATCCGGCCAGTTGCATCCACAGGGGATGAACATATCCCTTCAACAACCTTTTGTGATTGGCTGCCACCAGGATAATCCCAAGCGCAACAGGAAGTATCAACCCGTTCACAGCACCGGCAAACAAAAGCAATTGTTTAGGCCTTCCTATGGAAATAAAGATCAGCGTTGATAGTACAATAAAAATGGAAATGCAAAGCCTTTCATATTTTATGAACACCGGGTGAAAAGTTTTAAAAAAGGAAACAGAAGTATAAGCTGCTCCCAATACAGATGATATAGCAGCGGACCATAAGACCACTCCGAAAATTTTGAATCCTGCTTCACCTGCCGCTGAACGGAAAACGGTTGCGGCGGGATTGTTTGCATCAAGTTGCACTCCCGTTGAAACCACGCCCACTACAGCAAGAAATAAAATAAAACGCATGAGCGTTGAAATCAGGATACCATTGATGGCGCTGCGGTCAACCTTTTTGATGTTTTCCCTGCCCCTGATCCCTGCATCCAGCAAACGGTGCGCACCAGAGAAAGTAATATAACCACCTACGGTTCCTCCAACAATTGTTACAATTGCAGTGGTGCTGATCTGTTCCGGGACAAACGTATGCTGCACTGCTTCCATCAATGGAGGATTGGCACTGAATGTAATGACCAGGGTCAGTGTAATTTTCAGCAGGCCAAGAAAGGGCGTCA
>JAEYUA010000116.1 GCA_023433755.1 Bacteroidota bacterium
CCTCCGCAGTGGTGGAAATGGCGTCAAAACCTATATAAGCATAGAACACAGCAGACACTCCTTTTAATACGCCTTCAAATCGGTTGGGTAAAAAAGGCGTCCAGTTGTTGGTATCCACGAAAAAAGCGCCCGCAACAATCACGAAAATGATGACGGCAACCTTAAAGATCACCATGAAGTTGGCAGTATTCTTACTTTCCTTGATGCCAGTATAGGCCAGCCAGGTAATCAGTACAACAATAATAAAGGCAGGAAGGTTGAAAAAGATCTTATAACCTGCTAACATGGGTGCATTGTTCCAGGCATCAATAGCAAACCGGTAATCATTCATCTTTTCCGGACTGATTACACCACCCTTCGCAATGGCTTCAGTAGAACTGAGGTAGGCAGATTTTGCTGTAGCGGGGTCAACCAGCATCCAGTCGGCCAGGTGCACATTAAAAACATTCACCAGAAGGTTATTAAAATACCCGCTCCAGGAAATGGCCACAACAATATTGACGAAAGCATATTCCAGAATCAGCGCCCAACCAATGATCCAGGCGATCAATTCACCAAACGTCACATACGAATAAGTATAAGCACTGCCAGCCACAGGCACCCTGCTGGCAAATTCAGCATAACAAAGCGCTGAAAATCCGCAGGCTACAGCAGTAATGATAAAAAGAATGGATACACCGGGACCTCCATTGAATGCTGCATTACCGATAGTTGAAAAAATACCGGCTCCTATCACCGCTGCGATGCCAAGGAAGGTAAGATCCCTGACGCCAAGTACCTTGCGCAGGTGACTACCTGGTTTGGCTTCCGCTGTTTCATAATCACTCCGGATCTGGTCAATCGATTTTTTACGAAAAATCTGTATGGGCATGCAGTTGGTTTTGTGAGCGAAAAATAAAAAATATCCCTGATTGAAAATTAATAATCTCTTTGAAGCAGGTAGGCTGCCAGTAATTTCAATGGTTCTTTTCTTTTGGAAAGTACCGCCACATCCTCAAGGTGCTGCAATGCCTGGGAAAGATATATTTCCTTGAGTTCACTTGCCCAGCGGTCTACCTGGCAATCCCTGTAGATCTGAAGCACTTCTTCCACCTTTCCCGGTTCACCGGATTGTGCGAGCTGGTTCAATTTTTCCTTTTGGCTGGCAGAAGCTTTTTCCCAGGCATGTACCTGCAGGAAGGTTTTTTTATTTGCCATAATATCCCCGCCTACCTGCTTACCAAATTTTTCAGGATCACCGAATGCATCCAGGTAATCGTCCTGCACCTGGAAGGCAAGCCCCAGTTTCCTTCCAAATTCATACAGGAGGTTTTGGTTGCGTTCACCAGCGCCTCCAAGAATTGCTCCCATACCCAGGCTGCACGCCAGCAGAACAGAAGTTTTGAGGCTGATCATTTGTTCATATTTCTCCAGGCTGATGTGCGTCAGTTTTTCAAAATCCATGTCCATCTGCTGTCCTTCACATACCTGCCTGGCGGTACGGTTGAACAGGCTCATTATTGAGAAAACATATTTACCCGAGATCCTGACCAGGTGATCATAAGCCATCACCAGCATTACATCACCGGCCAGCAACGCAGTACTATCACCGAATTTGGAATGAACCGTTGGCATCCCCCTTCTTAAGGGCGCTTTGTCCATGATATCATCATGTACTAACGTGAAATTGTGAAACAGCTCGATGGCAATACCAACCTGCCAGGCATCTTTTGAAATTTCATCAAACAATTCATTGCCCATCAGGCATAGAACCGGGCGGATGCGCTTACCACCCAACTGCAGAAAGTACCGGTTTGGATCATATAAGCTTGCAGGTTCCCCCGGAAAAGCAACCTGGCTGAAATGCTGCGCAAAACTATCTGAGAGCTGTTCGAATGAATGCATGAAAAATTCAGTTAAATAACAACCGGCGTCGGTTACTGGCCTTTTTTCTTTTTTGATTTGTGTTTGATCTTTTCTGTCCCGGTATCATCAAGAGTGGCGGTGAGTACCCATTCGTAATCAAGCTGTCTTTTGATAAGGTTTGCCGCGATGACTTTGATGGTGACCTTATCACCCATCCTGAACCTTCTTCCGCTGCGCATACCCACCAGGCTATAGTCCGTATCCACCAGCCGGAATTCATCATAATCACTAAGACTGGCAATGCTTACCATGCCTTCACATTTATGTTCAATGGTTTCAACCCAGAACCCGAATGCTGACACCCCACTGATAACACCTTCGAATTCTTCGCCGAGGAAACCCTGCATATACTCAACCTGCTTGTATTTGTTGGCAGCACGCTCGGCATCCATGGCAGCCCGTTCACGCTCACTGCAATGTTTGCATTTCTGGTCCATTTTTTTATCAGGCCGCGTGCTCTTATTCAGTACCTGGTCAAGAATGCGGTGAACCAGTATATCCGGGTACCGGCGAATGGGTGAAGTGAAATGGCAATAATTTTCAAAACCAAGTCCATAATGACCAATATTTTCTGTTGTATAGATTGCCTTGGCCATGGTGCGGATACCCAGTTGCTCCAGCACATGCTGTTCTGGTTTTCCCTGTACATCTTTGAGCATCTGGTTGAAGGAAGCTGCTGTTTGTTCTGGTGAGGAAGTATCGAACTTATGGCCGAATTTTTTTGCAAATGCCATAAATGGAAGCAGTTTTTCCTCTGAAGGAAGATCATGCACACGGTAGGGAAATGGCAATGGTTTTTTATTAATCTCAATTTTAGAAACTGCTTCTGCAACCTGCCTGTTAGCCAGCAGCATAAATTCTTCGATCAACTGGTGAGCTTCCTTACTTTCTTTAACCATGATTCCAATTGGCTTTCCTTTTTCATCCAGCTTGAAACGGACTTCGGTACTTGAAAAATTGATAGCACCTGAATCAAACCGTTTCTTGCGTAAGCGCTGGGCGATATTATTAAGCAAAAGGATTTCGTCCATGTACAGGCCATCTTCCTTTTCTATGATTTCCTGCACTTCTTCGTAGGTAAACCGGTGGTTGGAATGAATGACGGTGCGGCCCAGCCAGTATTGTTTTACCTGTCCTTTGGGTGTCATTTGAAATACAGCAGAGAATGTTAGTTTATCCTCATGCGGACGCAGGGAACAAAGTACATTGGAAATTTGTTCGGGCAGCATGGGATTCACCCGGTCCGGGAGGTATACTGATGTGGCTTTGCCATAGGCTGATTCATCCAGTTGTGTGTCAGGCACTACGTAATGACTAACATCGGCGATATGAACACCAATTTCATAATTACCATTTTTCAAAACACGGATGGAAATTGCATCATCAAAATCCTTCGCATCCACAGGATCGATGGTAAATGTGAGAATACCCCTGAAATCGCGGCGCTTACTGATTTCTTCTTCTGAGATTACATCGGGGATGCGTGCGGTTTCCTCCAGTACATCATCGGGAAAACCAATTGGAAACCCATTTTCCAGCAATATCTCCTTCATGGCGATATCATTGGAATCTTCTGCATTAAGGATGTTCACCACTTCTCCTACCGGTCTTTTTTTGGTATCCATCTCCCATTCCTTGATGCGGACTACTACACGGTCCTTATCCTCAGCACCATTGAAAGCTGCCTGCGGTATAAAGATATCCGGCATTTTTTTATCGCCTTCTATCACTGCAAATGCAAAGCCTTTGCTCATTTCAATGCGGCCGATGAAATCAAGCTGTTTTCTTTCCACTACATCAGTAACTACACCCTGCATTCTTTTTCCTGATTTTTCAGGATTCACATCCACCCTTACGGTATCTCCATGAAGGGCGGTATTAAAATCATTGGGACGAACCAGGATGTCTGCTTCCAGTCCGGGTACCACCACGAAGCCCATCCCCGACCTGGTGATCTCAAGAACACCTTTGTATTCGTCAAAACTTTTCTGTTTTTTCTTTCCGGGTTTCCTGGCGTTTTTCCGTCCCATACTATAAGGGTTTTTTAAAATTTTCTATGAATGTAATTACTTCA
>JAEYUA010000244.1 GCA_023433755.1 Bacteroidota bacterium
AAACACTTTTCTATCCTCCCAATGTGGCCGGGTGGCCGGGTGGAAGGTCATGGATTGACAGTTCTACGTTAATGATGCGCATGCGGATACCGCAGCTCATTACCGACAAGGATGAATTGAATGTAACACCCAAGACAGATGATGACCAAATGATGGGACGCCCGGAAAAAGAGATCAACGGGCAGGGTCGTCCCAATATGGGCAGGTCAGGCCAGCCGATCAGGGCTGATATCTCCTGGGAAATTTACCTGAAACATTTTGAAAGCATCCCAAGGGAAAAATTATATGATACCATCCGCCAGGGCCTGTTACAACTCAAACCATCTTTCAGCCCGGAACTGATCAACCGGTATTCGGATAGCCGTGGCCGTGAGCTATATGTAAAAACCACTACCATCCAGGTGATGAGCACACCGGAATACCAGATGTGCTGACCAGTTAACTTCCTTACAGAAAAAAATATTTTATGTATTTCAAAAGAAGAGAATTTTTACAGATCGGCTCACTGGCAACGGCTTCTTTATTCATGCCTAAATTTTTAAAGGCTTTGGAAAGCGGCCAGGCAGTACCTCCCGGCAATAAGGTGGTTGTGATCCTCCAACTGAGCGGGGGTAATGATGGTTTGAATACAGTGATACCTGTGCGCAATGATATTTATTATAAATCCAGGCCCCGGCTGGGAATTGAGAAAACTAAAGTCCTTTCCCTAACCGATGAAGTGGGTTTACATCCCGAACTGAAAGCTTTTGCTGATGCCTATCATGATGGTTCACTTGGAATTTTAAACAATGTGGGCTATCCCAATCCCGACCGCTCCCATTTCCGCAGTTTGGATATCTGGCACACTGCAAGTAAAAGCAATGAATATATCAATACAGGCTGGATCGGGCGTTACCTCGATGCACAGTGTAATGGCTGCGGCAAACCTACCCAGGCACTGGAGATCGATGACGTGTTAAGCCTGGCATTGAAAGGAGAAAATACCAATGGCCTGGCATTTAAAGATCCTCGTAGATTATTCGGTACCAGTAATGAAAAATTTTTCAAAGATATTTCAAAACATCATGGTGACCACCATGATGAAGAACCGGTGGAATATCTCTACAAAACCATGGCTGAAACGCTGTCTTCGGCAGATTATATCTTCAAACAATCCAAAGCAAATCCTTCAAGGGCGGAGTATCCAAATTCTGCGCTGGGCAGGGACCTGAAAACGATCGCATCACTAATATATTCCGACATCAATACCAAAGTTTATTATGTTTCCCTTGGAAGTTTTGATACGCATATCAACCAGGGAGCGCAACAGGCAAGATTATTCAGGGAAATGAATGATGCTGTTGCAGCCTTCACCAAAGACCTTAAAGCCAATAACCGTTTTGATGATGTGTTGTTCTTTACTTTCTCTGAATTCGGCCGCCGGGTAGCGCAGAATGCCAGTGCGGGTACCGATCATGGTACTGCCAATAATATGTTTCTGCTGGGTGGCGGCCTGAAAGAAAAAGGAATACTCAATGCCCTGCCTGATCTTGCTGATCTTGATGACGGCGATCTGAAATTCAAGGTCGATTTTAAAAATGTATATGCAACTATTTTGAATAAATGGCTGGGTGCGGATGATGGTGCCATCCTGGGTGGGAAATATGATTATTTGGGTTTTGTGTGATTTTTTTTACCGCCAAGAAAGAAGGGCGCCAAGGAAATTCCTTAGCGCCCTTCTTTTGCCCCTTCTTTCCTTGGCGGTAAATTATTCCCTGAATTCTTTTGGACCTCTTTTCACACCAAGCCTATACAATGTATAAGCCATCAATGCAAAGAAAGCCACTCCCAGGAAATAATATCCGTTCACACCAAGAGTATTCTGGATGACATGCTCTACTGATGCATTTTCAATACCGATATCCGAGGCGGTAATGAAGGCTACGATCACCCCCATGAGCGCACCACCTGCAACAAGACCAGTTGCAAATAAATTACCCTTGCCTAATTCTTCTTCTTCGGCAGTTAAATTATCACCTCTTTTTTTCTGCCGCCATTCTACCAGTCCGCGTATGGCGCCACCAATGAAAATGGGAAGCGTAGTAGATAAAGGCAGGTAAACACCTACCGCAAATGAAAGCGATTTGATCCCGCATAATTCAAGGGTGATGGCGATAAAAACACCCACCAGCACAAATTGCCAGTCGAGGTTGAAGGATAAGATGCCTTTAATCAGCGTTGCCATCAAGGTACCCTGGGGGGCAGGATAGGTAGCTGTACCAATAGCATGTTCAATTCCCTGGCTCGCCATTTCAGCGGTTGGTGTATCAAGGATTTTTATGGTAGCACCAATGGCAAGAGAGGAAACAATGGCACCAACAAACAAAGCAAGCTGCTGGTATTTTGGAGTAGCGCCCACTATGTATCCTGTTTTCAAATCCTGTGAAGTGGCACCTGCATTCGCAGCAGCGATACAGATCATTCCACCTACAACAAGAGCCATTGGCTCATAAAAATGTCCCGTCCATTTTACCGCAATAAAGATCAGGCATGTTCCCATCAATGTGGCGATGGTCATACCGCTGATCGGGTTGTTGGATGAACCAATCAAACCAACAATACGCGAGGAAACCGTAACGAAGAAGGCGCCGAAAATGATCACCAGCACTCCAAGTAATAATTTGCCACCGATTGACTGCCCTGGTATCAGGGTGGATGGCATAAATGCCACGCAAAGTATCAGGATCAAACTTCCTATACCTACCACTTTGATGGAAAGGTCTCTTTCAGTGCGGGGAACATCTGATTCGTTTACACCATCAACACCTGATTTTTTCAATGAACCAATGCTTCCTTTGAAAGAAGAGATGATGGTAGGAATGGTTTTCAGCAAGGTGATGAAACCGCCCGCCGCTACAGCGCCCGCGCCTATCTGCCTTACATAAGCAAGATAGATGGCGTCTGACCAGTCGGAAAAATTATGCGCAACCGGATCCCAGCCCCTGGCGGTATCGGTCATTGATTTTAGATAGCCAAGTTTTACCAATTGTGTCGCCACCATATCTGCGGGAACAAGAGTTGATAAAAGCGGTATCAGCACAAACCAGCTCAATACACCACCTGCTACCAGCACACCGGCAATCCTTGGTCCAATAATATAACCTACTCCAAGATATTCGGGCGTGATCTCACCACTGAGTCTTGCAGATGGAAAAAACCTGTTGGCCTGCGAGGTCGCGAACCTTGGCACTTCCGCAATCACGTGCAATACTTTCTGAAGTACCGCGTAACCAGCAGCAAAACCAAGGCCCATGAATGCTGTCTTCGCGAAATCACCTCCTTTCTCACCTGCCTTCAAAACGGATGCACAGGCAGTGCCTTCGGGGTAAGGTAATACTCCGTGCTCTTTCACAATGAGTGATTTCCGCAAAGGAATCATCATCAGTGTACCCAGAATGCCACCAAAAATGGCCAGCACCAGTATCGTAAAATAATTGAAGAAGTTAGCAGACCCCGGTTCGCTTAGAAATAAAAATCCTGGTAAGGTAAACACCACACCTGCTGCAATACTTTCACCCGCTGAACCTGTAGTCTGGATGATATTGTTTTCAAGTATGGTGGTCTTCAGGAATTTTCTTCCCAACGTGATCGCGATCACCGCGATGGGAATGGAAGCAGAAACAGTAAGTCCTGCCTTAAGAGCCAGGTACACTGTCGCAGCACCGAAAATGATCCCGAAGGCAGCGCCTGTAAGAATGGATTTGATGGTAAACTCCGCGACCTTTTCATCGGGGGCGATGAAAGGCCTGAATGTAGTTTTGGTTTCAGCCATGTTCGTTGGTTTGACTAAATGTAGGCAAAACTCGAACAGGAACTATCAAAGCCATTGGCTATTGGCCATTGGCCTTTGGCTTTTGTGTTCGCGAAGTCTCGCAGCTAGTAGCTAGAAGCTAGCAGCTCACTTCACCCCTTTCTCCTTCATCACCCTGTTGAGCCAGCGGAGCATGGCAAAACACATGATGGCTGCGAAAAGAAGGAGACCAAAATTCAGGAGGAAATAATTAGCCTTGTTCTCATAATTATCCCACATGGTAGCCAGCACCCCAGACAGTTTATTTCCAATGGAAGTAGATACAAACCAGCCGCCCATCATCAATGAGGTGATCCTTACCGGGCTTAATTTGGAAACGAGTGAAAGGCCCATGGGACTTAAAAGCAATTCACCCACCGTAATCACACCATAACTGCTGATCAGCCATAACACACTGGCCTTCTCACCTCCATTGTTATTGGCATATACCGCTGCTACCATCACCAGCGCTGACAAGGCTGAAATCAATAAACCAAAAGCAATCTTGGTGGCAGTAGAGGGTTCTTTGTTTCTTCTTCTCATCCAGGCAAAGAAAGCCACGATCAATGGAGTGAGGAGGATCACCCAGCCGGGATTGATGGACTGGCTTAGGTTCGTAGCCCAGAGGCTTACCTCGTTACCATCGGTTGGACGGTCTTCAGCGGGAATATTCCTGAAATAAGTGGGATAATTATATTCCTTCACCACCTGCCCGTTCTCTTTTTGCAAACGGAATTGTTCGTCGTAAAGGGCAACCGAATCTTTTTTATAGGACATCGGCTGTGAAAGGCTAAAAGTTTCAAAAATCGTTTTTGCAGTACCGCTTACTTCCCTGTCGGTATAGCGGTCAGCCCAGGTATTCAGTGCTGAACCATTCTGTTTGAATACGGCCCAGAACAATACCACTACCGCGAATATGGCCAGCAAAGCCGCGATGGGTCTTTTATCTTCTGGTTTTGCTTTGAAATAAAGCGAAGTGTAAAAATAAATAACAGGGATACAGGCAAAGATGAATGCATCGGTTGAATCAGATCCTACCAGCGTTCCCGGTATCAGCCATCCAATGATACCTGCCACCACCGAAGGAACGAGGATCAGCATCACGATGCGGGTCATGGACATATCATTTTCACTCACACCTTTTTTGATATCAAAAGCTTTATAGTGACGCGTACCTACAAGAAAAATGATTACACCAATGAACATGCCGATACCTGCCGCAATAAAAGCTGCTCCCCACCCGATGGTAATGTAAAGTGCGGCTCCAAAAAAATTACACACAAAGGCACCGATGTTGATGCCCATGTAAAAGATATTGTAACCATCATCTTTCTGCTTTTCATACTGGGGCGTGCTGTAAACATTTCCCAGGAGTGTAGAGATGTTAGGCTTGAAGAATCCATTTCCGAAGATCACGAGGGTCATGGAAATATAGAGGGTGGTTAGACTGTGCACCGACATCAGGCAATAACCCAAACCCATCATGATACCACCGAAAATGATGGACTTGCGGTAACCGAGATAGCGGTCAGCAAGCAATCCACCAAGGAAAGGAGTGAGAAAGACCAGCGCGATAAAGGTTCCGTAGAGGTCAGCCGATTCTGCTTCGGTCATGGCAAATCCTTCCTTCACATCTTTCAGGTAAAGTGTGAAGATGCCGATCATGAGATAATAACCAAACCTTTCCCACATTTCAGAAAAGAAAAGAAAGGGTAATGCTTTAGGATGTTTTTTCCACATAAAACAATCGTGAATTATAAATAAGAAAAAGGAGTTGGGGCCAACTCCTTTTTAAAATGTATCAGATCAGACTGAACCAGTTTTATCTTTAACGATCTGGTTCAATGATTTCAGGCGCGCATAGATCAGAATGCCCCCAATGAATGCTGCCACTACAAGTATCAGGAAGAATATTTTTTTATCCGTGATATCATCCCAGAACCCTGTCATAACCCCGGCAACCTTACCGCCAATTGAAGTGGAAAGGAACCAGCCTCCCATCATCAAAGCCGTTAATCTCGCCGGAGAAAGCTTGGATACAAATGATAATCCCATCGGGCTGAGGAATATTTCACTGATTGTGAAAATGAAATAAGTGATCCACAGCCAAATTGGTGAAGCTTTGTGAGTATAAATAGAAGGAACAGACATCACCGCGAAAACCATGGCAAGAGCCGAAAGTCCGGCAATGAACATGGCCATTCCAAATTTGGAAGCAGTGCTAGGCTCCTTTCCTCTTTTCCGAAGCCATCCGAAAAATGGAACAAAGAAAAGAGTGAGTAAAACAATGAACAATGGGTTAAGTGATTGAAATAATTCAGTATTGGCAACCTTTAAATCTCCACCTGGACGCTCCTCCACTGGCACATTATTGAAATATGGATCAGGACCAAGCACCTGCACATCCTTACCTGTTTCGTCTTTAATATCAATCAGGTATTGATCCACCTTTGTTGTCATCCGGTTGGAATCACTCACCGTCTGCAGAAAGCCGAGTGCACCTGCAATTTTTTCAGTAGTTGGTGATACACTACGATCGGTATGTTTTTGGGCCCATAGAGTTAATCCGGTAGAATTCTGATTATATATCGTCCAGAATGCAATGGCAATAGCAAAAATGAAAAGCAAAGAACCAATAGCCTTTTTATCCTTACCTGTTGCCTTCACCCAGAGTGACACATAGAATGCAATTACCGGTAAACAGGCAAATATAAAGGCATCATTAGCCTGGCTACCCATTAGCGGAGAGCCCATCAGGTCCTTTACGAACCAGCCAACAACTGCTGCCGCCAACGCAGGCACAAACACATACATAACAATCTTGGACATGGGCATATCTTCAGCCTGTACTGGTTTTTTTACATCTGCTTCTTTTATATCCCTGTTCTTCATAGAAAGCGCAAGAATGATCATTCCAATGATAAGTCCCACACCTGCGGCAGCAAATGCATATCCCCAGCCATAAGCGTTTCGCAGGTAGGCCGCAACGAAATTGCACACAAAAGCTCCTATGTTGATACCCATATAAAAGATATTATAGGCATTATCTTTCAAGGGTTTGAGATCTTCCCTGTTGTAAATATTACCAAGAAGCGTGGAGATGTTCGGCTTGAAAAAACCATTTCCAACAATGATCAGGGAAAGCGAAATATACATTGCTGTGTCACCAGGCATAGCAAGGCCAAGATAACCAGCCGCCATCAGGCTGCCCCCGATAAATATCGATTTGATATAACCCAGGTAACGGTCTGCTATCAGACCTCCAATAAAAGGAGTGAGGTAAACAAGTGCAATAAAACTTCCAACTACGTCTGCACCAAGATTCTGATCGAATCCTTTCCCAGTGGGATCAATCAAATACAACAGCAGGATGCCTACCATCAAATAATAAGCAAACCGCTCCCACATTTCCGTAAAAAACAAGATATACAGCGCCTTTGGATGTTTACCAGTGACAGCTTTTTGTTCCATGAATTTTGTTTTGATTATTAATTTTTATCAATTGTCTGGAATACCGCTCAAATTAAAGGAAATTATTTTTTACCAAACTTGATTCATCATCTTTAACAATTAACCGATATTCGCGTTCCATCATCTCTTATCCATGAATATACTTTTACTCGGCTCCGGCGGCAGGGAACACGCA
>JAEYUA010000243.1 GCA_023433755.1 Bacteroidota bacterium
GCACACAGGCACTCAGCCGCTCTACCTATTCCAAGCTCATGCCCGAAACCCGTGATACGGCATCGTTCTTCAGTTTTTACGATATAACTGAAAAACTGGCCATCGTAATCGGGTTACTGAGCTTTGGCATCATCGAAGGCATCACACATTCCATGCGTAATTCCATCCTGGCGCTGATCATATTCTTTGCCCTTGGTTTTATGCTCTTGCTGCTCACGGCACAGGCACAAAAAAAACAATCATGAATTTATACACGATCAATACCGGTTATTTCAAACTTGACGGCGGCGCCATGTTTGGCGTGGTTCCAAAATCCATCTGGAATAAGATCAATCCTGCTGATGACAATAATCTTTGTTCCTGGGCCCTGCGAAGCCTGCTGATAGAAGATGAAGGCAGGCTGATACTGGTTGACAATGGCATTGGTGATAAACAGGATGAAAAATTTTTCGGGCATTATTACCTGCATGGCAATGACAGCCTCGATAAATCCCTGGCGGCTCATGGTTTTCACCGTGATGATATCACCGATGTGATCCTTACCCACCTGCATTTCGATCATTGCGGGGGGAGCATTATCAGGGTGGGTGATCAACTGTTTCCTGCATTCAAAAATGCGAAGTACTGGAGCAATGCCAGTCACTGGGACTGGGCCGTGCATCCCAATGACAGGGAGAAGGCTTCCTTTCTTAAAGAAAATATTTTACCCATACAGGAAAGCGGCCAGCTCAATTTCGTGGCCCAACTGGCCGATAAAAATCAAATGGAAGGAAAGGTTTATACTGAGTCTTTCTCCAAAGGTATCGACCTGTTTTTTGTGAACGGGCATACCAGCAGCATGATGCTTCCACGGGTTGGATACAAGGGACACACGATCGTATTCATGGCCGACCTGCTGCCTTCCGCGGGACATATTCCATTGCCCTATGTAATGGCCTATGATATGTTTCCACTCACCACGTTGAAGGAAAAGAAATCATTCCTTCAGGAAGCCGTACAAAACAATTACACTTTATTTTTCCAGCACGACCCGGTGATTGAATGTTGCAGCCTGATGCAAACGGAAAAAGGGATCAGGATGGAGAGGAGCTTCAGGCTTTCAGAACTATAAGCCAAAGCTATTGGCCAATGGCTATTGGCTATTGGCCACCTAATGGATAACGAAGCCCTTTATACTTCATCATATCCACTTTGATACTGCCAATGAGGATCTGGCTTTCTATGCGAACCGGGATGCGGTTACCATCATCTGTGACCCATACGGTCATCTTTTCACCGCCCGAGAAAATGGTTCCTTCCATCAGGAGTGGTTTGAACTTGATGGCCTTGAATTTACCATAGCGGGTTTCAACGGTTTCATAACCCATGAAGCGTATGTAAAGATTATGAACTTCATTCTCAAGAAACATTGTAAAAGGGATCTTGTCTCCTTTTTTATATTTTTTGAAATCCAGGTTGCGGGCAAGGTAAACAGCGCTTAATACATCCTGGGTACACAAAGGAAATTTAAAGATTTTTTGATCTGTTGTGGCAGTTTGTTTTTCATGGTCAAAATGCACAAGCTCCTTTTTGCGTGTACTACCTTCATGCACATCGCGGCTGAACAACAGCGGCTGCATGGTCATTGTGTCGATATAAGTTTCATAAACATCACGCACTTTAAAAATCCAGTCATATTTTGCATTGGACCTGCCGCTTCCTGTAATATGAAAGACAGGGCGCCCGTTCAGTTTTTCAAGCTTGTTGCTGAAGACGGCAGATCCCGCATTCACATAAATCCCGGCCACATTGTAATACACAGTAAAATCGATTTGTTCACCAGGCTGGGTAGAGATGTTTTTGATACCGCAAAATTCATTCTCCACCGGTGTATTGGCCGGCAGCATGTGAATCATCAGCGCCAGGAAAAATTTAATGAACTCCATTTTTTTTATTAAAGACCCGCAGGTTCAGGATCAGGATGCTTCCGATGATGGCCGGAAGTATCAGGTTCATGAACCAGATGGTTACTGATGTAAAACTGATACCAAGCAGGTTGGCTGAAAAAATTCCAACCAACTGGATGCTGATCTCATTGCGCAACCCCACTTCCACCAGTGCAATGGAGGGTATCAGGGCCATAGCCAGGAATACGACGCTCATTGCGGTCATGAGGGTTGCGGCATCAACGTTGACCTCAAATAAATAAAAGAGCAGGATATATTGGGTGATGAAAATCATATACCTGATTGATGAGAGGAGGAGCAATTGAAGCAACATGGCACCATTAAAGAGGCGTAGTGCGTCCACCAGGTAAATGAAACGTTCTTCCCGGATCCATCTTTTAAAAATTTTAACAACCAGGGAAACATTAAAGTAAATGATCGTGGTAATAAGGCCAGCGATTACAAGGCCATACAGCACGAACTGGTACCAAATTCTTAAACCTTCGAAACTCCCCAGCAGTTTTGATTTCAAAACAATCAGTCCAATGATGCCGGCAATAATCGTGATGAGCAATTGAGCCATACTTCCCACCACTGTCACTGAAATTGTTTTTAACCTGTTGCCTTCCGGCATGTACATGATACGGCCTGCATATTCCCCTACACGGTTAGGAAGTGTAATGGAAAAAGAAACTCCTGAAAGAACAGCTTTGAATGCATGTAGATACCTGATCGGGTGAATATGATGAACAGAGATCATCCATTTTAAAGCTTCCAGTCCCCAGTTGACCGGTATCAGCAATACAGCAATAACCAGGTAGATCACCTTGTAGGAATTAAAGGAAGCCTTGATTTGCTGCCAGGAAGATTCAAGCTGCTCCTGCCGGCTGATCTGCTGGTAAATGGAAAAAGCGATCCATGCAAACAGCAGGGGCCCTAAAAAATAATTGACAAAGATTTTAATATTTTTGTTCAACTGCACGTAGCAGTAAAAATACCACCTCCCTGCAAAAGCCACTGATAATATTGGGAATCGATCCGGGTACACTC
>JAEYUA010000308.1 GCA_023433755.1 Bacteroidota bacterium
GCCACCACCGCATCACGGGCATCCTTACGCGAAGAAAGACAGACATTCGCGAGTGGCTGGCCGTTACTTCCCTTTGCGACATAATACCTGCCACTTTCCGTTCTTGGAAACTGTCCGCCTATATACAGTTTATAGGTCTTCATCACCTCAACCCTTTTATTGGAAGCAGATGCTTCCAGCCCGTTCTCACTGATGGCCAGCTTTGATTTATTTTCCGCGAGTTTTCCCATGTTATTCTGTTTATCGCTTTGCCCCGGAATTGGTCATCCGGCAGCAGGTTTTAATTAATTCATTTTTACGTAGGCACCCAGTCCGTGTAATCCTCCTTCTCTTCCATAACCGCTTTCCTTGTACCCTCCGAAAGGAGCTGTCGGATCAAATTTATTATAAGTGTTGGCCCATACCACGCCGGCTTTCATCTTGGTAGTGAGATTGAAGATCTTTGATCCTTTGTCTGTCCACACCCCGGCACTTAATCCATAAGCCGAATTATTTGCTTTTTCAATCACTTCCTCATCCGTTCTGAAAGTTTGTATCGCCAGCACCGGCCCAAAGATTTCTTCCTGCGCAATCCTGTTGCTTTGTGCCACATTAGTGAAAAGGGTAGGCCGAAAGAAAAATCCTTTGTCAGGAATGCGGCAGCCGCTCTGGTAAAATTCAGCGCCTTCTTTTTTTCCAAGGTTCACATATTTGTTGATGATATCGAGTTGCGACCTTGAATTGATCGCGCCGATATCAGAATTTTTATCCATGGGATCACCCACGATCAGGGTTTCGATGCGGTCCTTCAGTTTGCGCAGCACGGTATCGTAAACAGATTCCTGTACAAAAAGCCGGGAGCCTGCACAGCACACATGTCCCTGGTTGAAATAAATCCCGTTGATGATGCCTTCAACGGCCTGGTCAAGAGGGGCATCATCAAAAATGATATTGGCCGCCTTGCCACCCAGTTCGAGGGTGAGTTTTTTATTGGTGCCTGCAATGGAACGCTGGATGATCTTGCCTACCTCGGTAGATCCTGTGAATGCGATCTTGTCAATACTCGGATGATTCACCAAATCAGCGCCTGTCTGTCCGAAACCTGTAATGATATTGACCACGCCTTCCGGCAATCCGGCTTCCTGTATAATCTCCGCGAGTTTCATAGCGGTTAATGGTGTGGTTTCCGCCGGTTTCAATACAACTGTATTCCCTGCGGCTAGTGCCGGTGCAATCTTCCAGGCCGCCATCAGCAAAGGAAAGTTCCATGGGATGATCTGTCCCGCCACGCCCAGCGATTGAGGCTGCCTGTTGGGGAAAGCATAGTCCAGTTTATCCGCCCATCCCGCGTAATAAAAGAAATGATTGGCGGCAAGAGGCACATCTATATCTCTTGATTCGCGGATGGTCTTTCCTCCGTCGAGTGTTTCAATTACCGCCAGTTCCCTTGCTTTTTCCTGGATCATCCTGGATATGCGGTAGATGTATTTGGCCCTTTCGGGGGCAGGCATCTTCCTCCAGTATTTATCGTAAGCGCTTCTCGCGGCTTTTACAGCTTTGTCTACATCAGCGGTATTGGCTTCCGCTACTTCTGCCAGTTTTTTTTCATTGGCAGGGTTGATGGTATCGAAATATTTTCCCGAAGAAGGTTTGACAAATTTTCCATTAATGAAAAGATCATAACGTTCTTTCAGTTGTATATGGCTGCTGCTTTCGGGTGCGGGTTCATACTCCCAGCCTGAGTTGAATTTCAGTCTGGGTGAACCATTGCTTTTTGCAGTGGCTTTTTGTTTTTGTTGTACTGGCTTTTTTGATTTCAATGCCATAAATTATTTTTTATTCGTGCAAGTAGTATTCACATGTTTAAGGGTGTGAGTGGTTGATTTTTATCCATATCACCTTTTCCCCGATAAATAAAAGGCAACCGCAAAGGACGCTGAGGACCACCCTTCGCTAAAGCTTGTGCCTCCGCTAAAGCTTCAGCGACACGCGGATGGCTGACAAAGCGCAAAGAGAAACGCAAAGTAAGCACGCATAGTCATTAGGTGAACTTTAGCTCCGACGAATCAGTCAATTGAAAAATAATCCGCGCTCTGGTAAAGACCTGTTTTCTCTTTCACCAGTTGCATCAATACATCATTGGCCAGGCTGCTGGCACCAAAACGGAACCATTCATTGGTCATCCAGTCTTCACCCAATACTTCGTTCAACATAACGAGGTAATGAAGTGCTGCTTTTGCTTTTGAAATACCACCTGCGGGTTTCATGCCAATCATCTTGCCGGTAGTATAATAAAAATCCCGTATCGCTTCCAGCATGGTGAGTGTAACGGGCATCGTGGCAGCCGGCTGCACTTTACCGGTTGATGTTTTGATGAAATCAGCACCCGCGTACATGGCAATATCACTGGCCCTGCGCACCTTATCAAGCGTCACAAGTTCGCCGGTTTCAAGGATTACCTTGAGCCGGGCTTCACCGCAGGCTTCTTTCACGGCTGCTATCTCATCAAACACGAAAATATATTCACCCGACAGGAAGCGTCCCCTCGAGATCACCATATCCACCTCGTCTGCGCCTTCATTCACGGCAAACCGTGTATCACGGAGTTTTACATCCGTGGCGGCCTGCCCGCTGGGAAAAGCCGTTGCCACCGAGGCGATTTTGATGCCAGAACCTTCCACCGCTTTTTTGGCCACTTTTACCATGGACGGGTACACACATACCGCTGCTACGGTGGGCAGTCCCTCGTAGGCATCGTGCAGGTGCCTGGCCTTATAACAAAGCTGGCGCACTTTGCCGGGTGTATCCTTGCCTTCCAGGGTAGTGAGGTCTATCATGTTCAACACCAGCTTCAGTCCCTGTACCTTTGAAGATTTTTTAATGCTTCTTTTGGTGAAGCGGGAGACCCTTTCTTCCTGTCCCACCTGGTCAATGGCCGGTGTAAACCTGAAATCCGGTATGATGATCTTTTCTTTTACAGCTTGCATATGGGGTATTTTCACCGGGTTCAAAAGTAATCTTATTTGGCAGCAGGCCGAAATAATTGAACCCCCGAGGAGATCCCGGTTGCCGCTGCTCATTCAATTGAAACGCCCCCATAATTTGAAGCGGCTGCATCCAAAAAGTATTTAAATTGGGCACGCTACAATCACATGATCCTTTTTACCAAGCATTAAAAATTGTTCTACACATGAGAAAAGCTAATGGCTTCTTACTGGCCTGTGGACTTTTGCTTCTTACGAGCCTGGCATCGGCCCAGCCCACCTATCCCGAGAATGGTGTGGCTACTCCGAAATATGGGCATTACGCATTCACCAATGCCACCATCGTAAAGGACGCGAATACCACCATCAACAATGCCACACTGGTGATCAAAGACGGAAAGATCGTTTCAGTGGGCGCTAACATCAAACCGCCGGCTGGCGCGATAGAAGTGGATTGCAAGGGTAAATACATTTATCCTTCGTTCATTGATATCTATGCCGACTATGGCACTACGGTTCCCCAGCAGCAGGGAGGCGGTTTCAATTTTGCCCAGCAGCCCCAGCTCGAAACGGCTACCAAGGGCGCTTATGGCTGGAACCAGGCCATCAAAGCTGAAGCGGATGCCTTCCGCGTTTTTTCATTTGATGCCAACAAAGCAAAATCTTTAAGAGATGCAGGTTTTGGCACCGTACTCTCTCATGTGCGTGATGGTATCGCGAGAGGCACGGGTGCGCTTGTAACACTTGCGACTGAAAAAGAAAATTTCTCCATACTTAAAGAAAAAGCTTCCGCGCATTATTCTTTTAACCGCGGAAGTTCCAGGCAAAGTTATCCTGGTTCCATGATGGGTATGATCGCGCTTTTGCGCCAGACCTATCTCGATGCCCAGTGG
>JAEYUA010000213.1 GCA_023433755.1 Bacteroidota bacterium
TCACAATATCGCTTTGCACCTTCGGCGTGGCGGTAGCGGTCAATGCAATAACCGGTACATCGGGATTGATCTGGTCCATCATATCACGCAGGCGACGGTATTCGGGACGGAAATCGTGTCCCCACTCCGAGATACAGTGCGCCTCGTCCACTGCGAAGAAGGAAATTTTCAGGTCGCTGAAAAAATCCAGGTTATCCTGTTTGGTAAGTGTTTCGGGCGCCACGTAAAGCATCCTGGTCCTTCCGGACTTCAGGTCGTCGTGCACCACTTTTATTTCTTTTTTGGTCAGGGTTGAATTAAGAAAATGAGCTACATCATCATTACTGTTATAGCCCCTCACCAGGTCAACCTGGTTTTTCATGAGAGCAATCAGGGGACTAACAATGATGGCCACACCCGGAAGGATCATGGCAGGCAATTGGTAACAAAGACTTTTACCACCTCCGGTGGGCATGATCACGAAAGTATCCTTTCCACTTAGCAGGGTCCGGATGATCTCTTCCTGTTGTCCTTTAAAATCAGTGAAGCCGAAGTGTTCCTTTAGTGCAGCTTTGAGGTCAGTTTCTATTTTGATCCCGGCCTTGCTTGTTTTGCCGGGGGTTTTTCTTACGCTAGGCATTCTATGAGTATTTTGGGCTTGCGAAAAGCTTGTAAAAAATGATCGGCCTTTTATGAATACAACCCTGGGATCACCGGGCTTGTTGAGGGGAAAGGTCATCCTGGGGGCCGTAGGTCAAAAAGGAAAACGAATTTAACACCCGGAGAGCGCATTTAAAAGTTAAATTAGTTAGAATGACAACTATTTTACAGTCGTGAGGGATTGTACTTAAAACTCTATTTTTGAGGCCTTGAAAAACTCTTCCACCATTAAAGCCACCGCATTGGAAACCATTCAGACAGAGGCTGCTGCGATTGCCCGCCTGGCGCAGCAACTGGGAGATGGTTTCGAGGGTGCAATCGACTGTCTCGCTTCCTGCCGCGGACGTATCGTAGTCAGCGGGATCGGTAAAAGTGCCATCATTGCCCAAAAGATCGTGGCAACCCTCAACTCAACCGGCTCTCCAGCCATCTTTCTGCACGCCGCTGATGCCATTCATGGTGATCTTGGAATGGTACAGGCCGACGATGTGGTGGTGATCATCAGCAAGAGCGGTGAAAGTCCAGAGATCAAAGTGCTTGTTCCCCTCATAAAAAATTTTGGCAACCAACTTCTATCCATCTGCGGTAATGCTGGTTCTTACCTGGCCAAAAAGTCTGATTACTTCCTGGATACCACCGTTGAGCAGGAAGCCTGCCCCAATAATTTGGCCCCCACTACCAGCACAACTGCCCAGATGGTGATGGGTGATGTAATTGCGGTGTGCCTGATGGATAAAAAGGGATTTAATGCCCAGGATTTTGCCAAGGTTCATCCAGGTGGCGCCTTAGGTAAAAAACTATACCTGCGGGTGAAGGACCTGTATGCTGATCATGAAAAGCCTGAAGTGAGTTCCGAGGCGCCGGTAAAAGAAGTGATTATGGAGATGACGCGAAAAAGGCTGGGGGTTACGGGGGTGGTTGGAGGTGATGGAAAACTGGTTGGTATTATTACCGATGGAGACCTGCGGCGGATGCTGGAAAAAAGCGACAATATCCAGCATATCACCGCCCGCGATATCATGACCCAAAATCCAAAAAGCATTGGCCCCAATGAAATGGCCGTGAATGCTCTCGGGCTTTTACGGAATCATTCCATCAGCCAGTTGGTAGTGGAAGAAGATGGCAGGTACCTCGGTATTGTTCATTTACATGACCTGGTAAAGGAAGGGTTGATATAAGTCCTTATTGCATGAGGAAAAAACCAAATTACCAGGGTGATTTAACCAGGATCGAATCAAAAAATAAAACTGAACTTGTGCCTCCGGTTCCGGGAGGCTTTGCCTTTAACCGTCTCGTTTAATTCGTGCAAACAATCATGATAGAAAAGAAAAAAGACAAGTCCATATATGTAGCGATCATGGCCGGCGGAATCGGAAGCAGGTTCTGGCCATTGAGCCGGGTAGATTATCCAAAACAATTTCTGGATATCCTTGGAACCGGGAAAACACTAATCCAACAAACCTTTGACAGGTTTTCGAAGCTGGTGCCGCTTGAAAATATTTTTGTGGTCACCGCCAATGAATACATTGATATTACCAGGGAACAACTACCGCAATTGCCGGTTGAAAACATCCTGGGTGAACCATTCAGGAAAAACACGGCGCCCTGCATTGCTTATATTTCTTTCAAGTTGCAGCAAAAAGATCCGGAGGCTTCCCTGATCGTAGCCCCGGCAGATCATTTGATTTTGCACGAAGACCGTTTCCTGGAAGTGGTGGATGATGCGCTTGATTTTGTAAACCATTTTAATGCACTGATCACCATCGGTATTACTCCTACTTATGCCAATACGGGGTATGGTTACATCCAGCACGAAGGCATAGAAGTGATTCCCTCTGTTTACAAAGTCAAAACCTTTACAGAGAAGCCCAATAAGGAACTGGCACAGACCTTTTTAGCCAGTGGTGATTTTCTATGGAATTCGGGCATTTTTGTCTGGCAGATCAAACGTGGTCTGGAGGGTTTTAGAAAACATCTCCCGGAAATCTATGAACTTTTTCATACGGAAAAAGACAAGTTGAATACGGAAGAAGAAAAAGCCATTATCGAAAACATCTACCCGCAGTGCAGTAATATCTCGATTGATTTCGGTGTAATGGAAAAAGCGGAAAATGTTTACGTGATCCCGGCTTCCTTTGGCTGGAGTGACCTCG
>JAEYUA010000258.1 GCA_023433755.1 Bacteroidota bacterium
AACTCCAAAACCAATTTATTCCCTCCCTTTTCCTATTTTTGCCGCCGCCTCCGGGCAGGATCCTTAGCTCAGACGGTTAGAGCATCTGACTCATAATCAGAGGGTCGCTGGTTCGATCCCAGCAGGATCCACACTAATAGTACTTTTGAAAGTCACCCCTGGGTGGCTTTTATAATTTAACATCATACCCGGAAAGAAGCAGCCATTAATTCCTGTTCAGCACGTGAAATCTTAAGTTCTTTTGCCAACGCCTTCCATCCCTTAATAACTGCAACCATCTCCTTGATAATTTTATTCATTTGTTTTTGATCCAACGCGAAATATTCCCCGACCGAGATTGCTGTATCAATATCGGGAGTATTATCTGAGGAATCGATATTCAATGCCAGGTGGTCTTTATCAATGGACGGATTGATATCATAAGCTGGAGAGAGTCTCCATCCCATTTCATCCAGTAAAAATCCATGATTCCTTAGGTGATCATCCGTATTGGAGATCATAATATTGAACACCAGGCGCCTCCATAATTGCTGCAGGTCCTGCTCAATATGACTGCCGTTGTATTGAATAAATTCT
This sequence comes from Bacteroidota bacterium, assembly GCA_023433755.1. GTDB lineage: Bacteria > Bacteroidota > Bacteroidia > Chitinophagales > Chitinophagaceae > Flavisolibacter. The sequence goes on from JAEYUA010000258.1 coordinate 577, forward strand.
GCTAAATCCAGGTAGGATGCTGGTTGATCTTTTATTGTGTCTTCAGTATTTCCAGTCATGGTCATAGCCGATGCGAAATGAATCCGCCCACCACCCTTGCGATCGAAACGACGTGTAAGATAGGTATGGTAGTTCCCGGAAATCTTAAGCATTTGCGCATCCGGCATATTTATCCTTGCCTGGTTAGCGAGCCTGTTGGCTAAGTATTCCCAGGCTGCTTTGTCAATGGTATCATTTTTAGATGGGAACTTAGCGATCCAGGGATGACCATGATCATCAATTATATTGGCCTTGGGCCGCGCTCCCCCTAAAGAAGAGCCTGGAGCCAGTAACAAGGCCAGCCCCTGGTTGACTTCATCCTCTTTGTCTGATTCTATCAATTCGGCACCGTACTGCAAAGCCCGCAATTCTGACCAAGCCGGAACAGGAAATCCCTTGCTATCATCTAAAAAAGGTCCACCCGGATTCAATTTGAAACGCAAAGCACCCATCCTGCTTTCATCATATACTCCAAGCAAAAAATCGATATCATATAATGTTCGCACGGCTCTGCCTTCTGCCTTTGCCATTTGTGCTTCTCTGCGTTTCATTAAAGTCCGACCCCAGGTGTCGGGCATGGAGTCGAGGAAGACACCAAAATTTTCTTTGTTTCCCGGGAACTGGGCACCTGGAAACCATTGTATGTCCGGATCTAAAATCATTTGTGATTTAGAGCGTATCCAGGATGGCTCATAGGCAAAACTAAAAGCTTTGCGGCCCCTGGCCTGTTGTGCAGAGAGGACTCCAATTAGTTGGGGACCTTCCAGGCCTCGCCAATCGGCATATACCCATATCTCTGTTTTTCCTTTCATGATTTGTTAATCAGGGCAAGGTCCTGCAGTTTGCGTCCGTAATCGTCATCGGCGGCCAGTTTTAAAAAATCGTCCTGCAAGTTGAGTACTCTCAGTGTATTAAAATAAGCACCCATTGAAACACTTGGACTACCTTTTTCGATTTCATAAAGGGTAGAACGGTCAATACCTGCCCGTTCCGCCACTTGTTGTGTGGTGAGTTTACGCCGCTTCCTGGCCAGTTTGATATTTTCACCTACCCTTTCCATTATTTTTTTATACTTCGGAAAAAGAAGCGTCTTTTTAGATTTCATTTGTTGGCTATTATCCACAAAATACGAATTTTTGTCGGGAATAACCAACAAATAGCGGATAGCTGATGGCTAATGGCCAATGGCTGAGGCCCTCCTCCGCAAACCTCTTATTTGTCTGAATCAGGATTTGCAGGATTTTAGGATGGGCAGGATGAGTGATTGATCATTGAATGTGGTTTATCAAAAGCCAAGGGCCAAAGTCTAAAAGCCATCAGCCACTCTCCTCTGCGCTACCTCTTTTCTCCTTCTTGCCAGCAGAAGCTTTAGCGTAGGCTGGTTCTCTGCGGTAAAAGAAAAATTGTTCTATAGTACACTCCAAGCCAACTGCCAACAGCCAACAGCCATAAGCCTCTCTCCCTTACCATGCGGTGAAAGAAAAATTGTTCTTTAGTACACCCAAGCCAACGGCCAATGGCTAATAGCCATTAGCCTTCTCATCCTGCAAATCCTCTCATCCTGCAAATCCTGATCTATCTTCGCAGTTCATTAACCTTTCATTAACCTCGTGGAAAATACATTTGTTCATTCAAGATTATATATGAGAAGAATAGTTATCACTGCCCTGGCCATTTGTTTCACTACTGCAGTTTTTGCCCAGACCGATTCCATGATCACCCGCCGGGTATTGAAGCCTCAGTCAACCCGCTCCAACGATAATTTCCTTTTGCAACTGGGCTATACCCAGTGGAACGGCAAGCCCGATTCCATCCGCACCAAGGGTTTCTCAAGAACTTTCAACATGTACCTCATGCTGGATTTTCCCTTCAAGACCAACCCTAAATGGAGTGTGGCCTTGGGTCCCGGCATTGCCACCGACAATATTTATTTCGATAAAATGAATGTGGATATCAAAGGCCAGACCGATAACCTGGTGTTTGCTGATGTATCCGACACGGCTCATTTCAAAAAATACAAACTGGCGACCGCTTACCTGGAAGCCCCAGTTGAATTGAGGTACCGCTTCAATCCCAATGACGACCGCAAGAGTGTGAAGCTGGCCATTGGCGCCAAGATCGGAACGCTGGTGAATGCTCACGTAAAAGGAAAGACACTTCAAGATGCGAATGAGAACAGCATCAATGAATACACCATGAAGGAAAACAGCAAACGCTACCTGAATAAAACCCGCCTTTCTGTAATGGGAAGAGTTGGTTACGGCAACTTCACCCTGTTTGCTTCTTATGCGATCACGCCTGTATTCAAGGAAGGTGTAGCGCCTGTTGTCCGTCCTTTGACGATTGGCTTATCCCTTAGTGGACTTTAAATAATTTTACTTCAAAGAAGCGGTGCAGTTTAAGCGGCTGCGCCGCTTTTTGTTTCACCAGCCTTCGCTAAAGCTTCGGCTGGCACAGCGCAAAGGCGCGAAAACGCAAAGAACGATTATCTGATACTCAGCCACTACTTACCGTCTGCGGCAGCCATAGCTTCAGCGAAGGCTGTCCTTCCCGCGGCGTCAGACGAAGCTTTAGCGAAGGCTGGCCGGTAACGGCCTTGGCTATTTTAGAAGTTAGCACAGATTATCAGAAATTAAGTTTTCAATCAAAGTCTGAACCTTGTGGCTTGAAGCGTAATTTTTTAACTATGAATCAGGAAAGATTTTCTGCATTTAGTTAACTACTTACCGTTCTTCGGTAGCAGAAGCTTTAGCGAAGGCTACCTTACCGCCGAAACGGCTATGCCTTTTCTAAGAATTAAACATATCAAAAATCAGATGTAAAGTTTCGAGCTTAAGTCTTGCAGCTTGAAGCTTGAAGCTTGAATCTTTTCTCCCGTACCTTCAACGCCACAAACAAACCTATGCTCGACAAGAGGAACAAGATCCAGAAAGAAGAAAGAGCCGTGCTTGTGGCGGTCGTACAAAAAGACCAGACCGAACAACAGGTACAGGAATACCTCGACGAACTTGCCTTCCTCGCGGAAACCGCCGGCGCCGTCACCATCAAAAAATTCATACAGAAACTCGCCCATCCCGACAGCCGCACCTTCGTTGGCAAGGGTAAGCTCGAAGAGATCAGGCAATATGTCGAAAGCCGCGAGATCAACCTCGTGATCTTCGATGATGAGCTCAGTGGCGCCCAGATCATGAATATCGAAAAAATCGTCAATGCCAAGACCATTGACCGTTCGGATCTCATCCTCGACATCTTCGCCCACCGCGCCAAGACCGCCCAGGCTAAGGCCCAGGTGGAGCTGGCGCAATACCAGTACATCCTCCCCAGGCTGCGCGGTATGTGGAAACACCTTGAACGTTTAGGAGGCGGTATCGGAACAAGAGGTCCGGGTGAATCGGAGATCGAAACAGATAGGAGGATCGTACGTGACAAGATCACCCTGCTCCGGAAAAAACTGAAAGAGATCGAGAAGCAGGCCTTTACCCAGCGTAAGGACCGCGGGGAATTCATCAGGGTGGCCCTGGTAGGTTATACCAACGTAGGCAAGTCAACCCTCATGAATCTATTGAGCAAGAGCGAGGTGCTGGCAGAAAATAAATTATTCGCGACACTGGATACCACCACCCGCAAGATCGTGTACGACCGGACCCCCTTTTTATTGAGCGACACGGTAGGATTTATCCGCAAGCTCCCCCATCACCTGGTAGAAAGTTTCAAAAGCACCCTCGATGAAGTACGGGAAGCGGATATTTTATTGCATGTGGTAGACATCTCCCATCCCAATTACGAAGACCAGTTGGGCGTAGTGAATAAGACATTGCAGGAGCTTGAAGCCTTTGATAAACCCATCATCATCATCTTCAACAAAATGGATTTGTATATCAAGAACACATTCGATGAATGGCTGAATGATGAAACCAAGGAGCAGATCCTGAAAGACCTGGAAGCCCGCTGGCAATCCGAAACCGGCGGCAATGCCATCTTCATTTCAGCCCTGGAAAGAAGCAATATTGATGTGCTGAGGGCAACGATCCTGGACAAGGTGAGGGAGCATTATAAGATCAGGTATCCGTATAAGACGGAGTTTTTTTATTGAGTCAATAATTTAAAATGCAGGGTTTCCTTTTTTGCTATGCCTGATCCAATGCAAACTATGATTCTGAAAAATTTTAACCAGCTTTTCAATAAAAACAGTCAACCCCGGATTGGGGCAATCTCCATCCACACTACTGATAACGGCATCGTAACTGCTGTATACTTATTAGACTTCTATTAGAATTTTGCCAGGGAAGGCAATGAAATTAATTGAGCAATAAAATTGCTTTTCCAAAACTGAGTACGGTATAGTTTTCCGGGATTAAGATCGGATTATCAACATAAACATGAATAAATTTCTTATCTCCCTATTTTTTGCCCTTCTATGCGGGAGCAGTTGTTCCGAAAAAACAGCTACACCAGACATGCCTGCCAAAAGGGATACTTCCATTAATATAATAAATTCATTTTCTGAATTGAAGCTCGACAGCCAGCGGCTGGAACAATACATTACTACCAATAACCTGGAGGACAGCGCCGCTCATTTTATGCGGGATTTTTACAACAACCGCAATTTCTATTTTGCCTGGTTCACGAATGATGGTGTGGCCGAACAAACACTTGCTTTCTGGAACCTGCACAATCATTTCATCAGTTACACAAGGGACAGCTCTTTTGCCAACCGTGAATTGCACCAGTACATGAAGGAGCTGCTTGAAGGGAACCTCGATATGTTTAAGCAGGCAAGTGATCAATTAACCAAAGTTGAGTTGCAACTAAGTCACCATTTTTATGAATACGCACATTATGCATATGGGGGCAGGATTGATCCCGAAGAATTGCAATGGCATATTCCAAGAAAAAAAGTGAATGCCATTGCCTTGCTCGATACCCTTGTGGCGAATAAAGGCCGGAACCTGGAGGCCATGGAACCCCTGAGTACTTCTTACAGGGCCTTGAAAAAACAATTACTTCATTTTTATGCAATTGAAAAAAATGGAGGATGGATACCGCTGGAGCCTGACAAGAAGAGCTACCGTATTGGTGACAGCAGTACATTTCTTATAAAAATCAAGGATCGCCTTGCCGCATTGGGTGATTATGAATCCGGAGACCGTTCGCCTTTATTCACGCCGGCTTTTGAAAAAGCTGTTCTCCGGTATCAGGGCCGCCATGGTTTGGACACTGATAAAGCCATCGGGCCACAGGTAATAGCCGCCCTGAATATTCCACTGGCTAAAAGAATTGAGCAAATGCTGATCAACCTGGAACGTATGCGCTGGTTACCCAAAGAGCCGGCAAAAAAAAGCATCGTAGCCAATATCCCTGAGTTCAGGCTGCATGTTTATGAAGAAGGCCGGGATGTATTATCCATGGATGTAGTGGTAGGCACGGAAGCAAACCGCACTGTTGTTTTTAGCGACTCTTTGAAATATGTTGTTTTCAGTCCCTACTGGAATGTCCCAAGAAGTATTGTGAGGAAGGAAATCTATCCGGCTATGAGCAGGAACCCCGGATACCTGGAGCGGAATAATATGGAGCAGACCGGGTTCAGTAACGGCCTCCCGGTGATCAGGCAAAAACCCGGACCAGGTAATGCACTGGGCCGTGTGAAATTTATATTTCCGAATTCCTATGCGATCTATTTTCATGATACCCCGGCGCAATCATTGTTCAGCCGTACAACAAGAGCATTCAGTCACGGTTGCATCCGGGTGTCGGAGCCGGAAAAACTTGCAGCTTATGTGTTGAGTGACCAACCACGCTGGACGAGCCAGGAGATCAGAAAAGAAATGAGAGGCACTAAAGAGAAATGGGTGAGCCTGAAGGAAGCCATTCCTGTATTCATTACCTATTTCACGGCATGGGTGGATAGCCATGGTGTTCTGAATTTCCGTGATGATATCTACGGGCATGATAAAAAGATGGCAGCCCGTTTATTTGTAGAAGAATGATCAGAAATTATTCTGCGCACTTTTTAAAATGTATCCCACATGGTTAATTATCAACTATAAAAACCCTGAACCTGTTGTTAGATATCTTCACTCCTGGACGCCAGTTCCACCTCGCGTAATAATTTATTGAGCAGGTCATGATTCCCAAGAGATTTAAGAGACAAAAGTATATGGGTCATTTCCCGGCGTACCAGGCGGTCATTTTTTCCATAATCCCAGACCGGAAGCAGGTACTCAGTAATTTCAGCGTCCAGGTCTCTTTGCCTCAGGTAAATCCTAACTGCTCCTTCTTTGTCCTCATGTTGTGAAACCGGGAAATGTTGCATGCGATAAGCCAAAAGGCTGCCAATGGCCTGCAGGCTGATGGCTGCCGTGCCGGGATCATTGATACTCGGACTCAAAGCTTTCACTGCTATTTCCATCAACTGTTTTAATCCATAGCTATAACTCGACTGGATCTCCTGTCCCCGGCCGATATCGATATTGATCCGGAGCTTTTCCTTCAGATCGTCGCTGATGTTTTTTTTACCTGCGAGGGTCAACAATGCTGTGTTTTCGATCAGGTAGGTGCCAATGGGAAAATGAAAATATAGAACCGCTTCTTCTTCCTTGCAGATTTCGATCAGCCGTTCCCGGTTGAAGCCCTGGAAAGCGCCGGATTTACTGGCAGGCAGCAGGTAACCTTCCGGGATATCCGCATCCGGCGTAAAGGAAGATTCTGTACAGGATTTTTCAAGAGAGGCACGGGTGCCTGACTGGATCCTGTTGATGATGGTTTCGAATTTTACAGACTGTGTTATATAATGCAGGAAATAGATAAATAAGAAAATGTCAACGACGGTAAGCGCAATTAAAAGATAGGTACTGATGGCGGGGACGGAAATGCCGGAATCAATAT
>JAEYUA010000260.1 GCA_023433755.1 Bacteroidota bacterium
CCTATCCTTCTGAACTGAAGCAGGTTTTCCAGAACCTGATTGTCAACGCCATTAAATTTTCTAAAAAAAACCAGTCACCTGAAATTGAAATCAATGCTGTAAGAAAGGAGCACCTCTGGGAATTTTCCGTAAAGGACAATGGCATTGGTATTGATCCCCAGCACATCGAAAGGATCTTCATCATCTTCCAGCGGCTGCATACACGCAATGAATACGAAGGATCAGGCATTGGCCTGAGCAATTGCAGGAAGATCATTGAACTTCACAAAGGACGCATTTGGGTGGAATCGGAGCCGGGGCAGGGGAGCAGGTTTTGTTTTACCATACCTGATACCAAAGAATCATAAGAGGAAAAATAAATTTCCTCTGACAGATAGCTTTAAGTGTAGCGGTATTGATTTCTCAACATTACTAACTCAATATGTTGCCTTATCATCTTTAAAACCTTGCAGCCAACCCGCTAATTTTAAAAATTGCCTTGGCGCATTTATATCAATAGCCGATGGTATCATAGCTTAGACTGGTCGAAAGCTTTTCTTAAATAATAACTCACAAATCCACTATTAAATGCAGAACCGGGAACAAAAACGGTACTCACAAGGGCCCAACCCTCTTTTGCTAATTCTGTAAGCACAGAAACTGATGACCTCTTATCTTTTTTTGCTGCCTTGATCAGACTGTCAATCTGAATGATGTTAATTGTGGAGTCAGGATTACCGGCCTGGTCTTTTGGATATGATACACCTTCGATCCGTGTCACACCAGTATAATTAACCCTTTCCCACACTTCAATATATTTGTCGACTTTCTGCGCTATTAACGGAGTGGTGACTAAAAGGCTTATAAGAAAAAGAAGTTTCTTGAACAGGTTTGTGTAATGTTTTAACGATAATGTTTTAATTAAACTACTATTCATGGTACTAGATTTAAATTGATACAATTGAGTTGCTGGTCACTTTTAGGTAAATCACAACCGTAGAAGTTTGTTCTTCTAAATAATCATTTATATCTAAGTATTTCCATGATTTGATTCCAGAGCTATGCTTTTAAACAAAATTTTACAAAGCACTCATTAACCCGAAAAGCTTAAATAATTTTAGGTAGATATTTTTTTGAGATGGCTATTTGTGCCTAACGGATCAGAACCGCGGTTCCTTTTCGTGTATGAACCCTTCCATCAACACCTAATCCGCTGGCCACCCAAACGAATGTTTGCGTGGATTGTAGTACTCCTTTGATGCGTCCATTCCAACCCTGGATGCCTGATTTGCTTTCGTATAATAACTGTCCCCAGCGGTTAAAGATCCTGAAGTAATGCAGTTCTTTCATGCCCATCAATGTGGGCCTTAGGATATCATTCTTACCATCATCATTGGGGGTGAATGCTGTGGGCACATAGATCTCCGCGGCTTTCACTGTCTTGACCATTTGTGTATCTACTGTTACGCAACCCGTGTAAGTAGTGAGACTGATGGTATAGCTTCGGTCCGTTGAACTGTTGAATACCGGCTTATAACTGTTCACATCATCAAGATCTATTCCTGGTGACCACACACAACTGTTCCCGATATTCCTCGCACTTAGTCCATAAGGCAAATCAATGACGGCATAGGCAACAGGATAGGTAATGCCGGGCGCCGGCTTATCAATAAATACAGTTTTTGTTTTGGTATTCACCCTGCAGCCCAGGTCACTGAACAACTGGGCATGATAATTACCCGATATATTCGCCCGGTAGCGCACCAGGTTGGCATTGCTGATCGGCACACCATCACGGTACCACTGGATACTGTCGGCAGGTGAAACCCATAGCACCGAGCTATCCGGACTGTCAATACAATAAGCATCCTTGCCGATCAATTGTATGGAATCAATCAGCGAGGCCGAGTTGACCCGTACCGTGTCTGTATCAAGGCAACCGCCGCCACCGCTCCTTACGGTTAGAACATAAGTGGTGGAAACATCAGGTTTGGCTGATGGATTGGCGATATTAGGATTGCTCAATCCTGCTGCGGGGCTCCAACTATACACCAGTCCCGGTTTGGCATTAGCACCAATTGTAACCGGCGTTTCCCCGCAATAAAGTGTATCTCTTCCTGCTACCGCATTGAGTGTAAGTGTATCCAGTAGTTTGGCGTACAGCGTATCCATACAGCCATAACCGTTATACGGGGTCACTTCCACGGCTACTGTGGTACCTGAGGGCGGTGGCGGAGAAAATACCAATGATTGCTGAATACCGATGGACTGGCTGAAATTGGCATTGAACCAGGTATAATTCTGGTAACCATAAGGTGCAGTTATGGTAATGGAAGTATCACCGGGGCAATAAGTAGCGCCTACGAATTCATCACTGCATTCAGAATTCACATCGATATAAGCATAACCGAAATGCCGGCGGAAAGTACAGTCAGCCGTCTTGAAAAAAAGACGGATCGTTTTACCCGCATGACCGTTAAGATTAATGGTAACGGCTGACCAGTCCTTGCACCAGATGGGAGAGCCGTCATCCACTGTGAGAGGCGACTGGAAAAAACCTGGCAGAATGGAACCAAATGGAACGAAGCTGAAGGAAGAACAGTCAATAAGCACATTATCTGTCAGGTTCATGATCTCCACCTGCATCCTTGGCTGCTGGAAGATCTCGTGGTTGGGATCCTGGAATACAACAGCGTAATGGTAGATGAGAGAATAAACATCCTGTCCGGGAGGTATGGTAAATTCATAAGAGATCCCCTCGGCTTCGCCACCTCCTTCACCATTACCGAGGCGGATGGATTTACCACTACCATTGGGACAATTTACCGGGAAGCCTCCATAGGGATCCAGCAAGCCTGAATTGGCCGTATAAATGGTATGCCTGCCCGGCAGTGGAATGGAAGGCTGCAGGTTGATGGTATTCTGTCCGCCAACAGCCGCGGTATAGCCGGTATAACAAACCCAGTTATCAAAATTTCCATTTTCAAAATCTATATTGGGAGGACATTGCGCGAAGGCGGAGTGGCAAAGGAAAACCAGGAATGAAAAAATCGCAGCTTTCTGATGCGACTTAAAGTTTCCATGGCAAGCACATGATTTTTGCACCTTGATTCCTTTGTTTTAAAGTTAATGCATTTGGTGTTTAATAATTGCCCACTTCCAGGTTCCCGCGTGAATAATTTTCCATAATCTTTTTTCTTAGATACGAAGGAGTACCGATCTAAGATGCAAGGGGCCATAGATAGATTTTTATAATATGAGAGGGTTTTGATTGGCCGCATTGTAAGTCAACAGGTTACCTCCCATAATGCCCTCCAGGCCTTGCATTCATGGCTTTTGAACATTATTATTGTGCTGTATTGAGATACTAAAAAAACATCAATATCCGTTAAACCTTGTGTGATGACTTCCATCTATTGCTCATCACCAAATAAAAACAAGAACCCTATGCTGAAGAAATTCCGGCAGATGTCAGTCCTTGCACTGACCGTAGTTTTCATCTTTACTGCCTGTAAAAAAGATGAGGCTCCCAAAAACACAGATACTGAAACAGAAGTAAAAGCCCATAACGAAGACCAGAACTTCGTATCCAGTGAAATGGATGCGATTATCAATGAGTCGATCGTTTCCCTGGAAAGCGATGGCGCTTTCAGTGGCAAGATGATGGACCAGCAGGATATCAATACCCTTTGTAACGCAACTGCTGTAGCGGATACTTCTTCAAATCCCTGGAAGATCACCATCACCTATAACGGGAACAATTGTTTTAATACTCACCACCGCAGTGGAACCGTTGTGCTTTCCATGCCCGCAGGTACCCGCTGGAAGAATGCAGGTGCCGCCCTTACCATCACGGTACAGAACCTGATCGTAAAAAGGCTGAGTGATAACAAGCAGATCAAGATCAATGGTACGCAAACCATCACCAATGTGAATGGCGGACTGGCTTACCAGTTACCGGTGCTGAATAATATCACCCATACCGTTAACGGAACGCTTTCGATAACTTTCGGTAACAATACCCAGCGCAACTGGCAGGTGTCACGCAAGAAAGTATTTACTTATAACAATGGCGTGGTGCTGAACGTACATGGTACAGGCACGGATGGTAATCATACCCAACTAGCCGAGTGGGGTACCAACCGTTTTGGTCATGCCTTCTTCACTTCCATTACACAGCCGCTGGTTTTCCGCCAGGACTGTCAACTGAGGCTGACAGCAGGAGAACTGAAGCACCAGGGATTTGCTACATCCACCGTAACCTTCGGACTGAATGCTTCGGGTAATCCAACCGGTTGTCCGGGTACAGGCAATTATTATTTCAAGATCGTGTGGACTGGTCCCAATGGTGGCAGCCACCAGGCGATTCATCCCTATTAAGCAATCAAAATTCCATATAGAAGACCGTCCCATTGTGGACGGTTTTTTTTATGCACGGATGGCTTACATTCACGCAAAGTTTTTTTTATGCGAATCCTCTTCCTGTTCCTGCTTTCAATAGTTTCTGTTCAACTGCCGGCACAGGCATTCCCGGAAGCGATGAAGAAGGAAATGCGTGAGAAGGTGGTGGAAGCCTGCCGGCATGCCTGGAAGGGTTATGTACAGTATGCATCAGGGTATGATGACCTGCAGCCACTTACAAAGAACGGGAAGAACTGGTACCGGCATACCATGTTCATGACGCCAGTGGATTCCTATGATACCTTCATCATGCTGGGCATGAAGGAAGAAGCTGAAGAAGCCAAAAAGATCATTCTTTCCCGTTTGAATTTTGATATTGATAATGAAGTGCAGGTATTTGAAATTACCATCAGGCTGCTGGGCGGACTCATATCCGCTTATGAACTGGATGGTGATAAAAAATTCCTGCTGCTTGCCATCCAGTTGGCCGACAGGATGATGCCTGCATTCAATACACCAACAGGCATGCCCTGGAGGTATATCCACCTGCAGACCGGGAAGGTGAGAGACAGTATTAATAATCCCGCCGAGATCGGGACGCTGATGCTGGAGTTTGGGAAACTTTCAAAGCTTACCGGCAACACCAAATATTATGAGCAGGCGAAGAAAGCCATCATGGCGGTGTATGAAAGAAGAAGTGAGATTGGATTGGTAGGAATACAGGTGAATGTGATGAATGGTGAATGGGTGAATACGGAAAGCCAGATAGGTGCTTACGTGGATTCTTATTATGAATACCTGTATAAAGGCTGGAAATTATTTGGTGATGAAGATTTGCTCAGGGCCTGGGAGGTGCATAAGGCCGCCATCAGTCAACATTTGATTGTGAAGCGTGAGAATGGCTGGTTCCTGGCGCATGTGGACATGCACACAGGAAAAGAAATCAAACCCTATTACGGGGCACTGGATGCGTTTTATGCTGGTCTTCTGGCCTATGCGGGAGATGTGGCCACGGCCATCCAGGTGCAGAAAGCGAATGATTACATGTGGAAGAAATTCGGGATAGAACCGG
>JAEYUA010000035.1 GCA_023433755.1 Bacteroidota bacterium
CATACACAACATGGACCGGGGGTGATAGTGGGGGTGCGTTTTGCCACTTACCTCATTTCATTCATTAATAGCGGCGTTAAAGAAATTGACAAGAATGATACTGCTCTTGAAGAGATCATTCCTGAAAATGTAAGCGTGGAGATAGAAACTCATTCTGAAGTTGAAAAATCACTCCTGAAAATTCTCCGGTTTTGGGGTGGTATCACCGAAACAGTCAAACTGGGAGACCGGTGGATTGGTGGCACCATGCTGCTGCAACCGGCCGATAAATCACTCAAGCCAAAAGAAATACCGATCGGTGATTTTTTTCACAAGATCGTGATGCTACGTGACCGGCTTCGTGTAATGGAACAGCAGCTCAATGCACATAAAACCCTCACCGACGAGGATAAGGTGAACCTGCAACAATATATCACGCGCATTTATGGCACACTCACTACGTTCAATGTGCTGTTCAGGGAAAAAGAACAGTGGTTTGTTGGCGAGAAAGGAGGGGCATCATAAAAATGATGTGATGATTGTGAGCCAATGTTGACGCACAACCATCACATCATCTATCATAACTTCTTAATAAGCGCGCTTCTCCGTTCCGGGTACGGCAGGTCTTTTAAACTCTTTACTCTGCAATAATTTTTTAGCTTCTTCAATGGCTCTCTTCAATTGGGGATCCACACCTTTAGCCATGCTTCCCAGGTTTTCCGGTACAGCAATATCAGGATCCACACCATGACCTTCGCGGAACCAGGTACCATCGGGATTGTACATCCTGAAAGAAGGCACAGTAACGCTACCTCCATCCATCAGTGGTGGCACACCGCTGATACCAATCAGTCCACCCCAGGTTCTTGTGCCGATCAATGGCCCAAGATTCTTCCTCCTGAAATAATCTGGAAAAGCATCCCCGCCTGATCCGCTCCATCCGTTGATGAGCATCACTTTCGGACCAAAATGGGAGAATGGAGGCCAGGGCCAGGTTTCACCATCACGGATGGCCCAGAAGGCCAATGGATCACGGTTCAGCATTTCAATGAAACGGTCGGGTATCTGTCCACCGTTATTGAATCTTTCATCAATGATCAGCGCTTTCTTATGCCACTGCGCATTGAACTGGCGCATGAGTTCATTCTGCCCGTCAACACCGGTGCTGGGCACATAGATATATCCAATATCACCATTACTTTCTTCATCTACTTTTTTACGCATTTCTTCGATCCAGGCCAGGTTGCGCAGGCGGTACTCATCATCCATGGCTTTTACAATCGCTGTTTTTGCACCATTGAAAGAAGGACTGCTGTTATACGTAATCTCGATGGTTTTATTGGCCAGCCCCTGGAAAACCATGTAAGGATCTGTTCCCGTTGTAAGCGGAATTCCATTTACCGCTAGAATATAATCTCCTTCCCTGATGTTCACGCCTGATACATCAAAAGGCGAACGCACCTCGGCATCCCAGGCCGCACCTCTCATGATCTTTTTGATCTTGTAATGATCGCCGTCTGCCTGCCAGTCAACACCCAGGTAACCCACGTTCTGCATTTTGGAATTTTCCATGTCACCGCCACCGTGATAGGTATGGGAAGCATTCAGTTCACCAATCATTTCACCAATGATGAAATCTGCTTCTTCGCGTGTGAGTGCGCCTTCCAGCATGCCCAGGTAACGGTCACGGATAGCCGTCCAGTCAACGCCATGCATTTTAGCATCATAGAAATAATCTCTTTCTAGTCTCCAGGCATCCATGAAGATCTGTTTCCATTCTTCAACGGGATTCACCATCATTTGCATTTCGTTGGTGCGGATTGGCTTTTCGAATTTCTGGTTCTCCGCTGCATTGATCACGGCAAAACTGTTTTGCCGGCCGACCAGCATCTTTTGTTTATTATGCGCGAGCACAAAAAGATTCGCATCTTCCAGCACCGTTTTTTCTTCTCTTTTATCAATATCAAAATATTTGATGCTGTTCCTTGCGCCCGTATTTCCGGTATTGGGGAAACGCATGTAAAAGATCTTTCCTTTGCCTGCTTCCAGGTTTCCATAATTACCGGGCTGTACCGGCAATAACGTAATCCTTTCTTCAAAACCATCAAAATCTATGGCAGTTACCTTGCCGGCCGGTTTTTTAGCCAGTGCAACAGAATCCTGTTTGGCTTTTTTGTTATCCGCAGGTGGCACCGGTTTCACTTCACCTTCCGTAATGGCTACTGCATCATTCTTAACCGCAAGCAGCGAAGGTGTATTTTTCGTGAGCGCTATGGCTGCCACACTTCTTGTATTATTATAAACAAAGGTGTTATCAAGATCGCTGTAAACAGGATTGAAGCTCTGGCTGGTAAACACGTAGAGATATTTTCCTTCCGGGTCAAACACCGGGTTGGTGGTATTGTAAAAACCGGAAGTGACCTGTTTCGTTTTTTTGGAATCGTGGTCGTAAATGAAAATAGCGTTATGATAATTTTCAAGGTCGCGGTGATAGGCCAGGTAGCGGCTGTCGGGCGACCAGCTTGAGGTGAACCCCTGTAATTGACCATGCATCCAGCGCAGTGCTTTATCCACCTGCGTGGTCTGTCCGGAAGAAAGATCATAGACCTGGATGCGCATAGCCTTGTCAATAAAAGAAAGTTTTTTACTGTCAGGCGACCATACCGCATCATACCTGAAGCCGGCGCCGTAGTTGGTGAGTTTTTTAGCTGACCCCTCTTTGTCGGGTTGCATGATGTAGAGTTCATATTCACCTGAAGCATCGCTCCAGTAGGCTATATGTTTTCCATCCGGAGACCATACAGGATATCTTTCAGCGGCATTGGAAGTACGGGTAAGGTCTTTTACAAACCCATTTTCCGCCGGCACGGAAAACAATTCACCCCTGGCCTGCAGTACTACGCGTTTGCCATCGGGACTCAGGTTGATATACTGCACCAGGTTCTGCGCGGTTTCCAGTTTGGGTTTTAACATGGCGCGGTCGGTCACCACGTTCACCCTGACCTCTTTCTGCTGCGCGGAAGCGAAATTATAGAGGTATAATTTTCCTCCCGCTTCATAAACGATATCCTCCGGACCCATGGAAGGATAGTGAATATCATGATCCTTGAAATTGGTTACCTGTGCATATTGTTTGGTATTGAAATCATATTTCCAGATGTTCATACGCATTTCCTTGCCGCGGTCAGAAAGGAAATACAAAGTGTTGCCATGCCACATCGGGAATTCATTTCCTGCATCTTCGGAAGCCGAAATATTGACATCGCTATTGGTGGCGAAATTATAAATATGAATATCTGCCTTGGTACCGCCGCGGTAGCGTTTCCAGTTGCGGCCCACCTGGGTGCGAAAAACTACAGCCATCTGTTTACCGTCGGGAGAATAAGATCCGAACTCCGCGTAGGCCAGGGGTAGCTTTTCAACAGGACCCCCATTAGCGCTCACAGTAAAGAACTGGTTGAATCTCGCCTTGCCACTTTCGCGCTGGGAAGCGAACAAAACTTTTTTCCCATCATTGCTCCAATCCACTACACGGTCGGGATAACCATGTGAAGTAAGCCGCTGCGGTACACCACCAGCGGAAGGGATCACGTACACATCACTGTTTCCATCATAATTCCCGGTGAATGCAATGGTTTTACCATCAGGTGAGAATTTGGGATAACTCTCCA
>JAEYUA010000060.1 GCA_023433755.1 Bacteroidota bacterium
GGCAGCATTAATCAACAGGACCATCATCCGGAACAACCTGGATGTATACCTGCTGAAACCAACAGAGAACGATCTCGAACAATTATTCATTGACCTTACATCTGCACACTCATGAATTTAATGATATCACTCCGCTCGGAAATTCTGAAAACAAAAAGAACAGCCTCCTTTTACCTGGCACTGGGAGCAGCGGCCTTCGGACCCTTTATGTCCATGCTCGACCTTACCCTGGATGGCGTAGACCCTGGAAGCCGCAAAGTCATTTTCAGTAAAATGCTGATAGAGAAATTCGACGTAACAGGCGCGATGCTTTTACCCATCTTCATCATACTGATCTGTACCCTGCTTTCACAGATTGAGTATAAGAATCATACCTGGAAGCAGGTATTGGCTGCCCCACAAACCAAAAGCAATATTTTCCTTGCCAAGTATTTAAATGTTCATCTGCTGATCATCACATTTTTGGTTGTGAATTTTATTATGATGCTGCTGTCCGCGGTCATTCTTCATTTTATTGAACCCTCACTGGATGTATTGAACCAGTCGGTAAATGGTATGGATGTACTGATGGTAAGGTTGAGAGCTTACATTGCCCTGCTCGCGCTTACTTCCATTCAATTCTGGCTGGGATTAAGATTCAGGAATTTCATCGCACCCATTGGAATTGGTATGGGTTTATGGCTGGCAGGGACCATAATGGTTTTCGAAGCCGAAGTTGGTTTTGCTGAATATTTCCCTTATAGTTTTCATGCCTTTGGTGTGAATGAACAATTCAAACCTGCAGACAACACCTATCTCATACTTTCTTTGATTTATGCAGTTGTATTCCTGGTTGTAGGGTTTTTAGATTTTCGGAGCAGGCGAATGAATGGGTAATTTTTTTTACCGCCAAGGGAAGAAGGGCGCCAAGGTGACGCAAAGATTTTACGAAATTTCTTTGCGTTCCCTTTTGCCTCCTTGGCGCCCTGGCGGTTAATCTCTCCTGTTCTTTTATCTCTTCCCTTCCAGGTAAGCATCCAGGTTCTCCAGTCCCATTGTAAAACCCTCCCTGAATCCCATCTCGATGATCTTTTCCAGGTCAGCCAGTTCGTTGAAGCTGATTTCGATATTCACCACCGTAGACGCGCCCTTATCAGAAAATTGATTATCCCAGTCCATGCTCGGAAACTCCTTATTGATCACACCATTTTCATCACAGAATGCATCTGAACCGGAATAACTTGTTTTGGGATTGATGGTCTTATATTCAAAAACGCACCAGTGTCTTTCTCCTTCAGGACTCACCATGGAATAAAACCATTTGCCTCCCGGTTTAAACTCCTGAGATTTGGTTTCTGCGCGCCAGGGTTTGGGTGCCCACCACTGGTCGGTGATCTTAGGATCGGTCCAGGCCTGCCATACCAGGTCAACAGGCGCATCAAAGGATCGTTCAACATGAATTTTTTTAGCTTCTTTGTCAACATTGAAATTGAATAAAACCGCCTTGTTCATTTTTTTTGTTTTTTGAGGTTGATTAATACGTCATCCAATTGATCAAAACGGCTGGCTAGCATCTGCCTGAACTGCTCCAGCCATTTTTCAATTTCTTTCATTTTATTGCTGTTGAGGTGATAGTAGATCTCACGACCGCTTTGCTCCTGTTTCACCAGCCCGCATTCCGCCAGCACCTGTATATGCTTTGAAACAGCCTGGCGGCTCGTATCGAAATGTTCGGCAAGTGTATTGGGTGTAAAGGCCCCCGTAGCAAGCAGGAGGATAATGGCCCTGCGGGTGGGATCTGCTATTGCCTGGAATATGTCTCTGCGGGTCTCCATTGTGCTACCATTTGGTTGCAAGTTAATGCAAACATTTGGTTGCGCAAAATAAAGTTATGGGGTAAGAGGAAGTTTGAAATAGTCGGTAGTTCAAAGTTGAAAGTTCAAAGTCAGTGAAACTATAGAACTAAACAGCTTCTATCTACCCAGGCATGTAATTTGTATTTGAGTAGCTTTAAAAATCAAAAGAAGTCCGTATAAACTTTGCGCATTCTTTGCGCATCCCTCAGCTCCTTTGCGGTTAAATTCAATTCAGCCAACATTAAAATGTAATATTTTCATTCTCTCAACCACCGACTTTGAACTTTAAACTTTAAACTTTGAACTGACTACCGACTTCCGACTTCATTCTACTATCATCCACCCCATCCTCTCAACCACCCGACTTTGAACTTTCAACTTTCAACTGACTACTGACTTCTGACTACTGACTACCTACTTCGGGCTGGCGAAGAAGGTGGTTGCGGAGAGATTTCACGCAAAGGCGCTAAGGAAAAAAGACGCAATTTTTGTTTGTACTAAACCCCTACTGACGAGACAATCATTTATCCAGACTAAAATAAAGCTACACAGTACTATCAACCATCCATCCTGTTCATCCTGAAAATCCAGAAAATCCTGCTCCATCCTGCTCCATCCTGCTCAATCCTGATTATATTTACCCCCAACCAAAACTCCTGTTATTGCATCATAGGATCCTTACCCTGCTTTGCCTCCTTGTTTCTCTTTCCGCAATGGCCCAAAACCCGGTTCGGGTTAACGGGATACCTGTATTCGACCCCATCATGCAGGGCAGCGATACCGGGAAGAAAATGCTTAAAATTATTTCCCAGCCCTCTTCCAAACTCCTGAATGATTGTGGAGTAACAGCTTCTTTCCTGCCGGGGGTTGATTCCATTTTTGCAAATAACACTTTCATCAATTTTACCAATACCAGTTCCAATGCTACCCAAACGATCTGGTTCGTGAACAATCTGAATCATGGATCTGCCCAGGACCTGCCCTTTTACTTCAATGATATTGGCGCATATGATATTAAACTGGTAGCTATCAATGGCAATTGCCGCGACACCATGAGTGTTACCATCATGCGTACCGGCATCCCCACCAGCGATGAACGTTTCTATAACGGTTCCATTGGTTTTCTTAAAAATATGGATAAATCAATGACCATGGCAGTTGGTCCGGGTGAAACAACACTCATGGCAGGCACTACTGATCACATGGGATTGTATGGTGACCAGATGCCTAATGGCATGCTGGTTAAACAAAATAAACCAGGTTGCATCGCGTGGACCAAACTGCTGATGCTCACCATCGACATCAAAAAAATAATCACCCTGAAAGACAGCGGTTACCTGGTTAGCGGTTATGATAACAATGGCAGCTACCTGCTGCGCATCAATAAAGACGGGGAGCCCTTATGGAAGAAAAAATATGATGCGCCTGGGATACCTGTGGGCTTTGCACAGCTTCACGAAATGCAGGATGGAAGCATCATTGGCACTAACAGTGCTTTCAGCAGTGGATTTATTATGATGAAACTGGATCCGCAGGGCAACCTGTTATGGAGCCGCTTCCTTCAATACCAGCCGGATGTGACTGACTATACCCAGACCACAGCGGTCTTTGAATGGAACATGAATTTATATGTAACGGGTAGTGTGCAGCTTCCGTCCAATGACCCCAACCTGGTAGGCGCATTTGGCAGCTTCTTTGTAAAGATCAATCCAATTAACGGCGAGGTGCTGCTTTCCAAAATTTACCGTGCCCTGGACGGAACCAGGAGTTGCTTTATCCAGGACCTCCGGGTTCATAACAACCTGCTTCTTTCCAGCACCCTGAATTATAACACACTGGGTGGCACGAATGTTTTTCCTGGTTTGCAATGGATGGATGCGGATGGAAACATTATGAAGTCCTTTGCCCTGAAGCAATCCAATTTTCAAATGGCTTTTCCCACCACGGTAAGCGCAGGTGTGTTGCCCGGAAATAATATCATGATGCATTTCAAGGGCCAGCAACCTATCTCACTTCAACCGGGATACATCAACCGCAATTATTTTTTTAAACTGAATACGGCTGACCAGTTGGACTGGCAATTGCTGAAGGCCGGCGGACAAAATGATATGATCCAGATGTCAAAGTTTAATGGTGAAGCCATGTACACTTTTGGCTGGGGCTTTTTCCCGACAACCTCTCAATACTGGATATCCGAGAACCTGGTCTTCACACGCCTGGATTCTTCAGGCGCCACTGAAGGTTGTATCAACAGTTCCACTGATTTCAGTGTGCAGCCCCATGATGCCGAAGCCCATGTTTTGAACTGGGCAGTTAATTATACGCCGGTTGTAACTATCACAAGCCTGGATGCACCAATGGCCGATGCTTACCCTGAAACAAGATCACTCTGTCCTGATTATATTGACTCCTGTGTGTTATTGAAAGTAAAGGGACCTGCTGCGATCTGTGATCTCACCAGGAGCTACACTTATAAGGCAGGCAGAAATAATAAATGCGCCCAGCCTGTTGAATGGATTCATGAAGGTCCGCTTACTGTAATGAACCAGACCGATTCTTCCATTACCGTGCAGTTCCAGGATTACGGGCCCTTCAAGATCGCTGCTATGCTCAAATTCAGTTGCACTCCGAGGAAGGATTCCATGACGGTGCTGGCAATCAATTATGACAAGCCGCTGGACCTTGGTTCAGATACTTCCATTTGCGCCGGCAACAGCCTGCAGCTTCATGCCTCGCCTTATTTTTATGCCTACGAATGGTCCGATGGCAGCACCGATTCCCTGTTTACCGTAACCACTCCTGGCAGCTATTGGGTTAAAGTAACCGATTCCTGCGGCAAACAAAAAACAGATACCATTCATATCACGCTAACCTCGCAGGTGCCGATCAGCATTGGTCCCGATCTCGAAAAATGTAATAGTGATACCCTGGTGCTAACGGCACCTGCTGGTTATCTCAATTACCAGTGGTCCAATAATTACCGGATCAATACTTTAACCGGAACAGAAGTGAAAGTTTATCCTGATGTGGATACCGCATATTATATCAAAGCTGAAAAAACACCTGGTTGTTTTGCATTTGACACGGTAAGGATTACAGTGCACCATTCCCCTGTAATCAATCTTGGAAAAGACACCAGTATTTGCACCAACACCCAGGTGAGTTTTGACGCCGGTCCCGGGTTTAATATCTATCAATGGAACACAGGTGCCACCTCACAACAGATCAGCACCGGCACTGCTGGTTTGTACCGGGTGCAGGCTACCGATCAAAACGGATGTGTGAGCAGGGATACTGTTCGCATCATCAATGTATGGCCTCTGCCTGAATTCAGTATCACAGGTGATTCGGTGATCTGCCGAAACACACAGCTTACTCTTGGTGTGACCCTGATCCCAGGATTCAGCCTCTACACCTGGAACACTGGCGTTATCGGAACCAGTATTAATGTAAGTGTGCCTGGAATTTACAGCGCTACGGTAATTGATGGCAGGGGATGCACAGCAGGGGCCAGTAAAACAGTAGTGGATATAGTAGATCCCCCTGCTAATTTCCTCCCTGCCGATACCATGATCTGTTCTTATGGCAGCTTGCAACTGCAGGCTTTAAGCACTTTTGAAAATTATAACTGGAGCAATGGGGCGGTCACCCCATCTATCACTATTTCAACACCCGGGTTGTACTGGCTTGATGCCGGTGATGGCCATTGTAAAGGAAGGGATACGGTAATGGTGAGTTTGAAAGAATGTATGGAGGGTTTATTTGTACCAACCGCATTTACGCCTAATGGTGACGGGAAGAATGATATATTAAGGGCGCTGATTTTCGGGAATTATAAAAAATTCAGGTTTAGTATTTATAACAGGTGGGGACAGGTTGTATTCGATACCAATGATCCCCTGCGAGGCTGGGATGGCAAGGTGAGTGGTTTAGTGCAGGGCAATCATGTGTTTGTGTGGACGTGCAGCTATGAAATGAATGGTGAACCAAAGCGTGCAAGTGGTACAGTTGTAGTGATCAGGTGAACCTTATAGTGCTTGCGCCTGAACAGCCGCTAAATGCATTTCCCACCCTAAACCAGGGTTACAAAATACTGCAGTTGCGCGGGCAATACCGCTTCCATCAGGTATAACAAACCCATAAAGCTGGGAACGAGGATAACAGCCACTACCACCAGTGCCTTCAGGAAGCTGAGCCTTCCTAATTGGTTTCCCATTTTTACATTCACCACAATTGCTGCCACCAGTAAACAGGGCAAATGAAATTTCATGAGTGTTTCAGCCGGCACTTCAGCCGTATTGAAAATGGATGAGAAATAGAGAAATATTTTTTGAATGTAAAAATCAGATGATATTTCCATCCCGAAATGATTGGTCAATGGAATAAAGAAACTCAATACCGCGGCAGTGGCCAGGTAGGCAAACATGCCCCAGAAAGCACCGGTATAAAACCGTTTCATATCTATGGTCTCCGGATTGGATAAAGACCTGACCAAAAGAAACAACACCGTTCCCGCCAGTATTGCTGTAAAGAAAGAAGGAACGGCTAACAATAACCCAACCAGGAAAAGGATCAGCTTTCCCCAGAAATTACCGGCACGGCCATCGCTTGTTACTGTGCTGCCTGTAGAAGCTTTTTGCTGACTTCCCGTAGCTGTGTTCCACCGGTCTTTGTCTGCCTTTCCCCGCATATGCTCGTTCCAGTCACCGCCGGGCGTAAAAGGCTTATCAAAACGGCCTTCCTCATAACTGCTATTTACAGGTTGACAACCTGCACTGCCGCGCTCAAAAGAATTATGCATTTTCAAAAAAATTAAAAAGGGGAAAGGACGGAACAGCGGTGCAGGTCATTGGTGGTATAGCTGTATGAATATAATAAAATATTACCTGGCATCAACTAAAAGCCTTTCAAATCCTAATGGAAGTTCAAAATCCTGGTTCATGCTATATCTTCCAGCCGGGTTTCCTGAATTAATTCTTCTCCTGGTTCCAAATCCCATGATATTGTCTTTCATTTCCTCCTAATCCAAAAATCTCACAAATCAAGGTTCAGACACCAAACAACCGCTCCAGCTCATTCTTCGTAAACAGGATATATCCCTCTTTCGTCGTCAGCATAATGGTGGCACCCGTTAGTTTTTTATAATGCTGCACATGCACCAGCGTGGTTCCCAGTGAAAAAGTCTTTTCGTATTTCTTGTCCTTTTTATGCTCCTGCTCAAAAAATGAAAA
The DNA here is from genome assembly GCA_023433755.1 of Bacteroidota bacterium. Classification (GTDB taxonomy): domain Bacteria; phylum Bacteroidota; class Bacteroidia; order Chitinophagales; family Chitinophagaceae; genus Flavisolibacter. The sequence continues at coordinate 7,067 of JAEYUA010000060.1, forward strand.
AAGCAGGTTACGGAAAGCTGCCAGCGTGCCCCCGCTTCCATTGAATGTGATGGAAAAGAATTCTTTCAATTCATAGCGGTCATCCCGCATCATGAGAAGGTAAGTCGTGTCCTTTCCAATCAGCATATACTTCAGGCTGGCCTTTGCGGGGCCTGCATACTTCACCTGTCCGATCAATTTCCAGTCTGCCACCGGTTCATGTTCCTTCAATTGGGCACTTGCCTGCAGCGTAAAAAGCAGGACCAAAACAATAGGGATGCATAACCTGGTGACTGCTTGCATAAATATTTTTATTAAAATTAGATTATTCATACTCGCCATACTCGATCATCCTATAGATTTTATAAGCAGCAAAGATCACAAACAGTGCGAGCAGGGCCGTGAAGATCAGCATACCGGCAGATTTCCACGCACCTTTAACCGTGTTGCGTTTTGGGTTTTCAGGCAAATAATAAATATCAATCACATCGCCCTTGCTGTATTTAGGTTCCGCTATCGTGAGCATACCGCTGTACTGCTGGGAGCCGTTCCCATAAAAGGTATAATACACATAAAACAATTGGCGACGCATGGCCGAACGCATATCATGGTTATAGGATCGGGTACTCCTGATCTCATACACACGTGCTTTGGCTTGTTGCCCGTATTTCATGATCCTGCGGACCAATAGCACTTTGTATAAAACAATGCCTAAAGGCAAGAAACCAAATGCGGCAAGGAGGATCATGCCGATGAGTGTTCCGGACATAAATTTTTGTGTAAAGGAAGATGATTGGAGGGAAGGGGGCAATAGCACTTTTGGGTGAATTT
>JAEYUA010000070.1 GCA_023433755.1 Bacteroidota bacterium
GGATTGAGGTTCCAGATAAAAGGACGCTGCAGCCTGTCGCTATACGTTACCACCAGCGTAAACCTGTTGTTGAATTTGGTGGAAGACTGGATGTTGGGAAGCAGATTGGAATAACCCTGGTCAACCTTGGTTTTGCTGGAAACAAAATTGCCATCAATCTCTGTATGCTCCAGCCGTGCACCTAACCTGAAGCTGGTCTTCTTTACTTTAAAATTATAACTGCCATACACACTATACACATCCTGGTCGTAACGGAAATAATCGGTATTGTCCTGGTTCAGTGAATAATCTTCCAGGTTGGTGGTGCGCTGCAGGCTTTCAAAATCTGAAGTGGCCCTCCGGAGAATTCCCTTAACGCCTGTTTCAAGTTTGCGTCCATTTCTCATCGGGAAAATATAATCTGACTGAATGGTGTACTGCCTGTTCTTTGCCACGCTATTGTTGATTACATAGCGGTCATTCTCCAGTGGGTTATCCATAAAACTGTTGAGGAAGGTATTGCTGTTGCCGAATTCTGAATTGAAGCGGATGCTGAATTCTTTTTCCTTGTGTGAGCTGAACTTCTTTATAAAATCAGCACCTACACTTGTAGTGGGATATTCATTCCTGCTCTTCAAATCATAATAACTGATAGAATCTTCTCCATTGGCAAAAGAGGTTGTGATCACCTGGTCAAACACCACCTTATTCTTTCCACCGCTGATGTTTCCATAAAAACTAAGCGTGTTCATACTATCAAGCTCCCAACTCAATTCGGCATTTCCAAAATTCCAGAAATTGGTCATCTCCCTGCTGCCTGTTAGAGAACGTTTGGTAAAATAGGAAGGTACCAGGGGCAGCGTTTCCATTTTAGACCGGCCCATGATGCCATTGGCACCATTCACACCGTAGTTAGCCGTAATACCGATCTTTCCAAACTTCGCACTGAAGTTGGCATTCAGGTTGGTCCAGCCAATGGTGCTGGTATGTGTATTGAGCGAACCATTATAACCCACCACCTTCTTTTTGGTGATGATATTGATGACACCACCCACACCCTCCGCGTCATATTTGGCCGAGGGTGATGTGATCACTTCAATCTTTGTGATCAGGGCGCCGGGGAATCCTTTGAGTGCTTCCTTCACATTCTGCGCAAACATGGCGGTTTCGCGACCATTCAGCAAAACCCGGAAACTGCTTTGTCCATTTACGGTGATATTATCCTCGCCATCCACACTCACAAATGGCGTCTTACGCAGGATATCAATGGCGGTTTCGGTTTTGGTAGCCGGATCATTCTCCACGTTGAAAACAATCTTATCATCCTGTTGTTCAATCAACGGCTTCCTGGCTTTCACTACGATCCCCTGCATGGTGGCGTCGGCTGCTTTCATCACCATATCTTCCAGTACCAGGTTCTTCTGGCCATTCATTTCAACCTCATGCAGCAGCTCTGCAAAGCCTGTATGGGTGACCAGCAACTGGTACCTGCCCGTATCAATTCCCGCAATGGAAAACTGGCCCTTATCGTTTGTATAAACCGATTTTACCGGCTGACCGTTCTTTGAAAGTTCTACGGTTACATATTGAAGTGGTTTTTTGGAAGCGTCATCCTTTACGGTGCCGCTGATAGTTCCTGCCTGCTGGGCAAAAACGAAAAGCGTAGAACAGAGTAAGCAGGTGAAGAGTAGCAAATGTTTCATGAGCGTTGGTTGTCGTTGGTTACGAAATCTGTCGTAAAATTCTTCAATTTCCAACGGCCTGCTTTTGAATTATTACAAATGGAAGGATTATATGACGGAAGTATGAGCGGTGAATTTTTATGTTGATGCGCGGAGATTGTTAAAGACTTTAAGAAAAGTGTAAGCTGTCCATGGACCATGATCAATGGACCATGGACCTTTAACATAAGCTTACCTAAGATCTATTAATCTTAGTATGGGTTGATGCTTTCTCATTCAGGAACGATCAAACCAACGTTCGCCATTCTTTATGAAAAAACAATTTTTACTCTTATCGTCATTCATGATTGGTGCAATAGCAATGGCTCAAACCCAGCCTTCCTTCAATATAAAAGCTGGTGTGAGTTCCTCTACCATCAAGGGCGATGCCGCCAACAGTCTCGACCAGTTGATTGATTATACCGATGGTTATATCACCACCCATAACAAAACCGGGTTTTATGGTGGCGTCAGTGCCAACCTTCCTTTGGGTGGTAGTGTGTCACTCGAACCAGGAATTGGTTATACGCAGCGTGGTTATGAAATGAGAGGTGAGCTTGGGATTAAAGGAATGGAATTCCTGGGCGCCAATGCAAAAGCACAACTCAATTCTCATTACGTGGATGTACCTGTTCTGTTGAAAGTGAATATGGATGGATTCCAGGTCTTTGCAGGTCCACAGGTTTCCTACCTCGTCAAATCTGACCTGCGTACTACAGCAGGAGTACTGGGCTTCAATATCCTGAATAAAACATTTGATGCCACAGAGCAATTGAACCGCTGGGATGCAGGTATCACAGGTGGTGTTGGGTACCAGTTTCAGAATGGTGTGAACATCTCTGCATCTTATGATCATGGTTTGTCGAGGGCAGATGCCAATAAAAATCTTAATGCCTATAACCGCTCGTTCAAGGTGGGACTGGGTTTCAATTTCTAAATAAATCCCTTTGAAGCTAACCGCTCCCGCAAGGAGCGGTTTTTTTGTTTTTACCGCCAAGTAAAAAGGACGCCAAGGGGAGATCACTTTAAACCATAACCACTACTTACCGCCCTTGGTAGCCGAAGTTTTAGCGAAGGTTACCCTTCCCGCTGCGCCAGACGTCTGCGTGCCGCTGACTTGCCAGCCGGAGCTTCAGTGCAGGCGCAAGCTTTAGCATAGGCTGGCCTCCCCGGCTATGTCTTTCCTTTCTTCCTAATCCAAAAATCTCACTAATCAAGGTTCAGATATCCACTGCACCAAAGGCTTCATCCAATCCTCATAAGGCCGGTATAAAAACCCATGACCCTTACCAATATCCAAGGCCAGTTCTTTAAAGCCCGTCCGGCAACTCACATCCATAAATAAAGAAAGACAGGATTGCTTACTATCCGAAGTTTCATAAATAGAAAAGAAGTTACCGCATAACCCCTGCCGAACCTTACTGAAGTAAGCAAGATTATGTTCATTACAAATACCCAGCAGGGCAAATTTTAATTGCGGCTGTTTCAATAATAATGCAGCTTCCAATGCAATCCAGGCACCCTGCGAAGCACCAACGATGGCGATATTGCTGATTGGAATTCCTGCTGAAAGTAAACTATCCACCTGCTTCTTTATTTTGAGGGCATATTCCTTTTCAATTGTACCGGGAGGTCTCACTTCGCTGATCACCACAAATCCCGCGGCAGCAATTGAATCAGTTATGGCATGATAGAGATAAGGTCCGAATTCCTTGCTTACCGCACCAGGGCCCTGTTCCTGCACAATGCCTCCATGCAGGTAGAATACATAGTTTTTAGAACTATCGGTGGAAGGCAGGGAAGTCCATACAGATTGTGCATGGCCTGTAAACAGGAATAAAAGGGCACAAAAAAAGGAGACAGTTTTTTTCATAGTTGAACGCTGTCTCCAAAATAATATTTTTTCCGTGGTGAATTAAGCCCTGATCATTTTAGAAGCAGATACATAGGAATTGGTGGGATGATAGATGAACATCACAGAACCGTCCTTTATCATGTTGATCACTTTAGCTGATTCATTGGAAGGCAGTGCAGGACATCCAAGGCTGCGGCCCATATAGGCGCTGTTCACTCTTGATGCATTCACATAATCAGCGCCATGTACCACGATAGCCCTGGCTTCAGCATTATGATTAAACCCGTTTTCCTGTCCGCGCAAACGAAGAGAAAGTCCGTGTTTGCCAAAATAAGTATTGGTGGTTACATAAAAACCAAGACTGCTCTGGTTGGAATTCACCCTGTTTGAAAAACGTGTAGCCTTGTCAATACCAGAATTTTTTCCGTGAGAAACAAAAGTGTTCCAAACCAGTTCTTGTTTTTCCATATCAATGATATATAGGCGCTTCTTGCGGGAAGACTGCTCCATATCAATGATAGTTAGCAAAGGTGTGTTTACCTTGCCTTGCGCTTCCAGCTTGCGGTAACCATTGATTGCATATAAAACAACTTTTTCAGAAAGCCCTTTACTTTTCAGGGCAAGGTTCGAATAAAGAGTGGAAGCGAAGCTGGCATTATCCAAAGAAGCGTCAACTTCCATTGAATCATTATCAGCAGCTACAGCAATGTCGGCTGCATTCATGGATGGTGCTGGGCTGTTAGAGGCATTAGCAAACGAGATCAGCAGGAGAGAGGTGGATATAATGGTGGCTAGCAAAAAGTTTTTCTTCATGGATAAATGGTTTTTCGTGGTCAAAATGGAACACAAATATCCGAAGAATAATCATTCTGGGGAAAGACATGGACGCATTGTAAGAAAACTTTATGATTCAATGCTGGCGCGGGTTACAGCCGAATTCGCTTGTGATTTTTAACACGAAAAAAGCATATTTCAAGCGGTATATTTTTCAATTTCAGCGCTGCATTTTTTTACAATCACTTCGGTCACTGAGGTGGCTCTGTAACGACGTTTGAAGTCAGCCAGTTTCAAAATAATTTCAGAAGCTTCTTCCGCATGGAGTTTAAGTATGGATCCATTATCAACCACTTTCACGATCAGGGGGAGTACAGCACGGTAAAAAGGATGGGATCCCAATTCTTCACGGCTCAATACTGACAGATCATTCATCGCTTCTGATTGTAATGATGCATCTTCTTTTTGGAGATTTATTTCGGCTAACCGTTTTCTTTTTTGAAATGCTTCCTTCAGCACTGCCCTGTAGATATAATCATCCATCTCCACGCAATTGTCCATGGCATTTACCAGGTTCTTGTTCTCACTGATGATGTGGAGTGCTTGTTCGAGTATAAAGTCATCAATGCCAAGTTCTGAAGCCCTGGCATTGCAGGCAGCAAGTGAAGTTTGATTCATAATACGGGATTATACAGGCTCTGCCTCAGCAAAAAAGGAGCCAGAAAATTTTTCATCCTTTATCATGAAGGTGGGTTTGCCAGGATTATTTAACCACAGCAGAAACGGTTAGAGGCTCAATTTATAGAGAGACTTTCTGTGTTTGCTGTGTTTTGAGCAAAGTTCTCTCCTGCTATTTTGGACGCCGTGTTCGCCGTGGTTTATTAAACACAGCGGACATAGAGGCTAAATTTCATTTGATACTTGGTGTGTAGCACGGCGAGCACTGTTAGAGTCTCAATATATAGAGAGGCTTACTGTGTTCGCTGTGTTTTGAGCAAAGTTCTCTCCTGCTATCCTGGACACCGTGTTCGCCGTGGTTTATTAAACACAACGGACACAGAGGCGAAATTTCATTTGATACTTGGTGTGTAGCACGGCGAGCACTGTTAGAGGCTCAATAATATAGAGAGGCTTACTTTATTCGCCGTGGTTATCGCATTTAACCCCATAAAAAAAGGAGCCCGCAGGCTCCTTAAATATTTGCTTAATACGCTTATTGAATCAGGTAACGGCCATCTTTTTTATCCATTCCACGGCCTACCGCATAACCACCACCGGCTCCGATCACTGCACCTACAACAGCACCAACCACCCTGTTCTTTTTATGAATGGCTGCACCGCCTGCCGCACCGGCCACACCACCGATCACTGCGCCCTTTGCTGCCTTGCTCCAGCCTTTTTTCTCAGCGGCCTTGGCTTCGTTGGCATTTTCATTATCCAGTACAATCTGGTCGTTGCTGTTATCTACAGGCCTGCTGGTAGAACCTGAAGAGGATTTAGTACCTGAGCTTTTCACTGCGGTTTTTTTAGCTGCCTGTTTTTTTACAGGAGCAGCATACTGCACGGTGTTCTCAGCTTCCTGCATTTGCACATAGGCCTGTTGCATTTTCCATTCGTTGAAGGCAGACAACCCTGAAGTGTCCGCATTCTGCTGTGCAGACTGGCTCAGTGTTTTTTCCGGTGCAGTATTACATGCAGCGGCGAATAAAGCGATACTTAAGAAGGGTAAAAATCTTTTCATAATCTATTTGATTTTAATTTTTTGCTTTCAATACCGAAAGCCCAATTAAGACCCAGAGAGTATAGGGAGGTTTAGTGCCAGGTGTTAAACATATGTGATGATAAAATTGCTAAGGCCGTTTTTATAACCGGCACTCCAAACTGGGATTGCCGGGTCTGCCCAACCTTTTTTATCTAAATTTGTTGGGTATCTATCATTCATATTATCTCTTAGCTTTGAATACCCAAAACCATCGTATGAAAAAAGTTTTTTCCTTCCTGCTCCTCTTCATTTTACCTTTTCTCGTTTTTGCACAGGATACGCCTGTTGAACCGGGAATGGAAACCAGCTTTGATAATACTGAACTATTGGTGGTGGCCCTTGTTGGACTTGCCCTGCTGCTGGCTTTATATTTCTTTTTCAGAAGGAGAAGAAAATGAGAATAGTTTTTTAGTTCTGAAATATTTCAGCCTGTTCTTTTATCCCATATATTTTTCATCAACAGGATTCCAGGACTTTTCCAGCCTTGTTTTCCTGATGTGCCTGTTAGCACCCTGTTAACTTAACGGTTCCACATATTTTCAGGCATCCGGTTTGCGTTTTTTATATAAACGACAAACTATGAAGCGATTGATGGGATGGGCAATGATTGCCACTACTGGCCTTGCTCTTTTAACTGGCTGCGCCAAGGAGCCGCTCGATAATCTCACACAGGAAGAAAGCCGCATTTATGTAACCAGCCGTGACAGTACTGTCAATTTTGGCTCTTACAAAACCTACAGCATATCAGATTCGGTTTACGTGATTGATAACAACAGCCTGGCCGCCCGCGAAGCCACCAGTTGGGACCAGCAGAGGCTGGGTGCCGTGCGTGCAGCACTCGAGGCAAGGGGTTATGTGCGGGTAAGCCCGGGACAGGATCCTGATCTTGGTATAAATGTGAGCCGACTGTACAACACCAGCACCAACGTGGTGAGGTTTGATGATTACTGGAATGGCTATGGAGGATTTTATGATCCCTACTATTGGGGATACGGAGGTTATGGTTATTACTTCCCGCCTACTTATGGTATCTATGAAAG
>JAEYUA010000107.1 GCA_023433755.1 Bacteroidota bacterium
AGCCACCCCTGAAGAGGCTTTATTTACTTCTCTTAAAGTTTTGCACGAAATTTTGCTTTCTTATAAACCAAGGTATTGCAACCTGCAGATTGATGGCGTGGACCATTCCGGCAAATATTTGATGGTAGAGATTATGAATACCAAATCAATTGGGCCCAACCTGTTCCTGTCTCCTGATGCTGATCCCGGTGATGGCAAACTGGAAGTGGTAATGATACCTGAGGCTGACAAAGATCTTTTTGCAGAATATGTAAAGGGTAAGATCAATGGGCAGGAAGTGGACTTTGATTTTTCAGGCGTGCATGCGAGGGAGGTGAAGATCTCATGGGACGGCACACATGTGCATGTGGATGATGAAGTGCTGAAGTTGGAGAAGAATCATAAAGTGGAGATCGAACTGAAGGAAGGGTTGCTGGAGTTTTTAGTATGAGAGTGAGACTGTTGGCTGTTAGCCATTAGCCATTGGCCCTTGGCTTGAACGAACTAGAGTTCATTCAGTTTTTTACCGCTGATCCACCTTCGCTGAAGCTACGGTGGACAAGGACCACCTTCGCTAAAGCTTGCGCCTCCGCTAAAGCTTCAGCGCACACGGACAGCGCACACGTACAGCAGCACGCGGATGGCTGGCGAATGAAGGAGGTGACGCAGAACGTTTAGCCATAAGCCAAAGGCTAAAGGCTAGAGGCCAAAGGCTAGAGGCCAATAGCCCTCCCGCTTGCCTCTTCTCCCATTTCTCGCTATCTTGCCTTCATCTATGAAAAAACTGCTGCTTTCTCTTTGTTTTACTCCCTTACTGGCTACAGCACAAAACTTTTATTTTTCCGCAAGGGCCGGCATGGCCGGTTATCAGGGTGACCTGAAAAAATCTTCTGCCGTTTTTTCACAGATGAAGTTCATGGGATCAATCGGGGCCATGTACGATTTGTCACAGCACCTGGCCGCTCGTTCCTACATCAGTTATGGCGGTTTGAAAGGTGATGATAAAAAAGGTACTACTGTAATGCAGGAGCGGAATCTCAATTTCCAGACAAAGCTGATCGATTTCGAACTGGGCGCCCAATATAATATCTTCAACCTTAATGAACGCTGGTGGACCCCCTATGTAAGTGCCGGCATTGGATTTTTTCACTATAACCCCTATACGAAAAATGCAACTGGCGACCGGGTTTTTCTTCAACCTTTGAGTACGGAAGGACAGGGCTTCATCACAGGAGTGAAACCCTATAAAAAAACCCAGGTAAGCATACCACTTGCCTTCGGAGCTACCTATGTAACCGGCGAGGATACAAGAGTGGGTATTGAATTCGGCTACCGTAAAATCTTTACCGACTACCTTGACGATGTGAGTAATGTTTATGCAGATGAAACAGCATTACGCAATGAACGAGGAGACCAGGCTGTAGACCTGGCATGGAGAGGCGATGAGATAACAGGGCAGCCTTATCCTGGTCCGGGTACAGTAAGAGGCAGTCCCAAATACAAGGATGGATATTATTACATTGCGTTGAGTTTTACCATCCGCTACTGGTTTGATAAATACAAGCAAGTGGCAGGTTTGCCAGGTGGTTCAAGAGAAAAAAGAGTAGGTTGTCCTGGTTCGAGAATCCAGGGATATTGATTGCTGGTTTTGATTTCATTCAAATCTTGTTATGAAAAGATCCAGTCTCCTGGTCTTAATGCTTTATTTCCTGGTTGCTATTACAGACCTGGTATTTATTTACCTGGACCAGCATTCCTTCCGGTGGTTTTCAAAGCCTCTTCTCATTCCTTTATTAGTGGTTGCTTTTTATAATGAGATACCCAAACCATTTCCTTCTATCGTTTACCTGGTGATTTTCGCCCTGTTTTTTTCCTGGTGTGGTGATGTGTTTTTGCAGGCAGAGGGATTTTTTATACCCGGACTGGTTTCCTTCCTGCTTGCTCATATTTTTTACATTATCTATTTCCGGAAACAAGCAACTGAAAAGCGGAAATGGATGGTGATCTTACCGGTGTTAGTTTACCTGTCAGCCTTCACTGTTTACCTGTTTCCTTATCTGGGCGATATGAAAATACCGGTAGTGTTTTATAGTTTAACTATCGGTACGATGCTGGTAATGGCTTTTCATGTAAGCGATAAACAGGGTAAAAACTATGCAGCCTGGTTCAGGTATGGTGCTTTGTTCTTTGTGCTTTCAGACTCCGTTCTGGCATTCAATCTATTTGTTGAAAAAATGGAAATCCTGTCTCTTGTGGTAATGATCACTTATGTACTGGCCCAGGCAATGATTGTAAGAGGAGCGATGATTCAATTATCGAAATAGTTTTATTGCTTCCCCGGCGCAACCTAAGCCTGCAAAAATATCAATGTAAAATGTAAACAGTAACAGGCAGGATGAACAATCAAACAGGGCTGGTCAGGTTTTCCAGGGTTTCCCTGATCTCTCTCAATGTTCTTTTGTCGAAGCCATCCTTTGTTTTGGAGATGATGAAAGTTTCTTTCCTGCCGGCAAAAAAATAGATTTCGCTCCTGGTGATTTTAATCCTGGTTTCCCCGAAAGAGAAAGTTTTTTTCACCTGTCCTTCATTGATATCATAATAGTTGAAATGAATGAACCCGTTGGAGCTATCAATGGAAATCTTGTTGATCCGGTCTTGCCTGGCCAGGTCAATCCACGTTGTGATGAATAAAAATCCAATAAGGAAATAAGGTGGAAAGCTGAAATTCCCACGCAGCACATAGGTCACCAGGTAAAAGGCCGTGATAGAAATTAAAATATGGAAAGCCCACTGCTTGAATAGGAAGGCAAGGTTATGATGCCTTTGTGATTGAAAATCTATAAACATAAAACAGGAACCGGTTAAATAAAATCAGTTACACCTGCAGAATTGCAGGTTAAACCGGTTCCCTGTAATATATTGATTAAGTCTGGAAATGAAAAATCCGGAAATGATCATGTCTCCATTGGATGAACGATGCCGTTAGAGATTATACCTGCCCCTTATATTTCGGGTCATAATCTACCATCCATTCAATGCCGTATTTATCCCTGAACATACCGAAATAGGAGCCCCATGGACTGTCGCTGATGGGCATTTCAACACTGCCGCCAGCGGAGAGCCCGTTGAATAACCGGTCAGCTTCCTCCTTGCTTTCAGCGCTGATGGATATTTTGGAACGGTTCTCATTCTCATTCACAGGTCCCATACTTTCAGGAACATCGTTACCCATTAAAACGTTTTTGCCAATGGGAAGCGCAATGTGCATGATCTTGTTGGCATCAGCTTCATCTACCGGAAACTCCGGGCTGGCCATGTCTTTCAGCCGCATAACCATGGCGAATTCACCGCCGAATACCGAACGGTAAAAATTAAAAGCTTCTTCGGCATTGCCGTTGAAGTTGATGTGTGGATTGATGAGTGCCATAATATTAAATATAAGATTTGTAGGTTCAAACCTAGGAATCAACTTCAATATGCCCGTGGGGTGATTGCGACAAAAAGCAGGTGATTTGCGGCAGAGGTCTTGTCGGGGTGGGAGTGGGTGCCCGCTTCACTTCCCATTTTTTACTTTTCTCCTGGCCCTGCTATACTGCACCAGAAAAAAAATCGCTCCTGATATTGCTGCAAGCCCAATGAAAGGATTCCTGATCTTACCTGTGGGTCTGTTAAACAAAATAAAGGAAACAGTTATCAGCATCACTAAGGCCAGTCCTGCTAAAAAAGGCGCATTGTTACTTTCGAAGATTGTTTTTTCATTTTCGATCACAGTTTGAACATTTCCTGCTTGCTCATTGCCTGTTGATAGTGTAGATTTTTTAGCAAATAGTTTGTTGTGTTTTGTCACGATCGAAGGGAAGTCTGTTACAAGTTTTGAGAACTCATCTCTACGTGTAAGATTGAAGTGCCAAAACTTTAAAACAGTTCCGTTTTTTAATGTAAGCTTGAACAGGTCAAAATTTGTGTCTTCCTGGTATTTGTATGATTTGATGTCGTTGAAAGATATTCCATATCCGGCCGTTGGTGAAATAAGTATTGTTTTAACCACCTGATGGAAAGTTTGTCGGGGCCCAGTTTTAACTCGATCACCGCTCTCGAAATATAACGTTGGATAAATAATGACAGTGTCAGCAATCCTATTATCAAAACAATTAAAAGAATCAAGTTGTTAAGGCGAAATTCATGCAATAAAAGACCTCCGCCTAGCAGGATCAGGAACTGCGTAGGTATCCATAATGCCCACGATGTAGAAATGATTTTATAAGTCCTCATTGCGCCTACAAAATATATTAGGATTTGCTTGGTTGAATGTAAGTAAGGTAGCTGTTAACCCTGAATGTATGTCAGGATTTTTTTATTGGGTTAAAGATTCAGGATAATTGTTACTACTATCAGGACAACCTCGATTATAGATAAGTAAATGTAATCTTTGATCATTAACTGCAGCACAGCATCAATGATAAAACCAAGAATAATTACAGGAATCAGGTAAACATGCTGATAGCCGTATTGTACATTCCGCCATGTTTCTGGAAAGACAAAGAATATGATTTCAAGACAGGTCAGTAACCAGCATAAGAAATTAAGGGGAGTCAAACGGTATTTCATCGTATAAGATACGGGATGTCTATTTTCATATATTGAATGTCACTACGAACCGTTTTTTTCAGTATCACTCTCAGGGTCCAGGTCAGGAGATGCCATGATCCGACTAAAAAAATGACTGAGTCCATGCTTTTTTCTGATCGTCTCGGCTATCCAGATACCAAGTGCAATACCAACAATGCTGATAAGGATTGCATAAGGTAAATTAGTTTCAGATCTCGAATAAATAAGAAATGCAAAAAAACCTAGTATACCAGAAGGGACAATAAAAGCCCATAACCAGAAAATAGTATTAATAAAAAACATGAAGACTTTCATATTTGTTTTTTACTGCTTAGTGATCACTGAAATAAAAATATAGAATATCAAAAAAATCGAATGCAAAGTTCGAAATCAAAAAGTTTCATTGATGCCTAAATTTTTTCTTCAAATCGCCGTACTGTCATAAGCCCAGTGCAATAATGCCTGTCTCTGTTTTTTATTGCAATTCAGATCGCCAGGCAAACAATTCTTCCTAATCTGCGCGATATGCCGCACCATGGCCTTCCATCTTTTGATCTGTCTTTCATCATCTGCTGTTCTTCTGCCCATATAATACCTGCAATACCACTGGAACCAGCCGCGAGGGTCCTGGGGATGGATCCATCCTTTTTGTCTCCATACAGACAGAGGCTGCGATGCTTTCACCTTAAAAAAATTCAATTCCTTATCTCCATCCGGTGAATCTCCCTTGTACAATTTTGCGCCCCTGAACCAGGATGCCGGGAACTCGCCTTTGCAATCCGTCATATACCTTCCGCCAAATACTCCCAGCTTCAGCATGTCAGAAGGAGTGAGCTGGGGTTTGAAATCCGGATGAAAATTGCTCCCCGGTTTCTCAACCAGGTAATAACTGTATTTTTTTTGCATGCGGTCGGAGACGGTGATGAGTTTTTTCAAGTGATGAAGTTGATAATAAGTCAAAAGTCAAAAGTCAAAAGTCAAAAGTCAGAAGTCAAAAGTCAGAAGTCAAAAGTTAGAAGTCAAAAGGCAAACGTCAAAACTCTGTCGTAGCAGGTTTGCTCGCTCCCTGCTCGCATCTCGCCACTAGCCGCTTGCAGCTTGTAGCTTCCACTTGCCGCGTACTTATTTACCCTTATTGACAACCAACCTCCTCGAAACTAGCTTTGCAGCCTCTATGAAAATGATCTTTACCAAAACTAATAACTGTTTCAAACAGATGCAGACCTGGTCTGCTATTTTTTTGCTTGTTCTTTTTTCCTCTTCCTCTTATGCCCAGGTCAACAGGGGTATCGGGTTTGATGGTTTCAGTCAGTACGCCAACCTCGGTGCTTTCTATCCTGATAACAATTTCAGTAACGGGCTTACCATCGAGTGCTGGGTTAAATGGAATGCTTTCAATACCTGGTCCCGCATCGTGGATATCAGCAATGGTATGAATAGCGATAATATCATTGTCGCCAACGAAGCCAATAGTAACCAGTTGCGTTATGAAGTTTATAATGAAGGCTTCACCCAGGGAATTACCAGCCCGGTCTGGATGAACACAGGCCAGTGGTATCATATCGCCATTACCCATGACCAGAGCGGATATGCTGTGATCTATATTGATGGCAAGGCCGTTCAATCTGGCTACATTCCTCTTCCTGCCAATGTGCAAAGGTACCAGGCCTACGCAGGTCTCAGCCCCTGGGGCGGCGACGGTCTCCTGGATGCCCAGATGGATGAATTGCGAATTTGGAACAATGCGCGTACCGCATCAGAAATTACAAGTCATATGTGGTCACCGGTATCACCAACAGAAAACGGGCTTGTAGCCATGTACCATTTTGATGAGGCAGGCGGTAATATCATTCAGAACGCCTGTCCATATTATGGTGCCGATGCCTTTGCCTTTCTTGATATGGGGGCCTCTTTCCAGGAAGTACCTACACGCGCAGCAGCCAATGCCATCGCGCTCGATGGAATGAATGACTGTATCAACATCAGTTCCCCACTTAACCACAATAGTTCTTATACAAAAGAAGCCTGGATATTTTTGAACAGTACTTCCATGGCTCCGCAAAATATAATTTCTTCTTTTGGTTCTCCTTTGTGGATCGATGGCGGTGTACTGAGGGCTGGCAATAATTCTTCCTCATTCCAGGTAGCTGATGCAAGTCCCCTGCCTGCATTTACCTGGGTACATGTGGCCGTGAGCTATAATGCCGCAACCGGCGAAATGCGCCTTTATAGAAATGGGGCTCTTGTAGGTTCTGTCACCACCTTCATGCAATACCAGTCTGCCGTTAATTATATCGGCGCCTGGTTTGATGGTGCAAACAATACGGCTTATCTCAACGGCATGGTGGATGAAGTGCGTATCTGGAATGAAGCGCGGAGCAATGGCCAGATCCTTGCCTATATGAACCGTGAAATTGATGCGGCAACTGAACCAGCGCTGGTGGCCTATTATCAATTCAACCAGGGTATAGCCGGGGGCGATAATTCCGGATTGGTTACGCTGTTCGATGCTGCCAGATTTCATTCTGGTACCATTGTGGGACTGGATTTTTCCGGGGGCAGTTCCAATTACGTGCAGCAAAAAAACAATCTCGTCATCCTGCCCGTGCAGTTTGGAAATTTTACCGCCCGGAAAATTCAAAATGATATACTACTGCAATGGCAGACCCTGTCCGAAGAACAGGCGCATGCATTTCATGTAGAGCATAGTACAGATGGAACTACTTGGGTAAATCTCGGTGAGGTTTCCGCGTTTGGCAACAGTACCATTACCAGGCAATACCAGTACATTCACCTTAATCCCTCCGCTGGTGTGCATCATTACAGGATCAGCCAGGCAGATTTAAACGGCAAGAAAAGCATTTCTGAAATCAGGACCGTCTCTGTAGAGAGGGCAGCCCAGAATTTCCTGGTCAGTTCCAACATCATCCTTAATGGCCGCATCGATGTAATTGCCAGCAGGCCAGTTGAACTGGTCCTGGTGAATACTGCCGGTATGGTAGTTTGGAAAAAACAGGTTAATGCCGGCCCGGTTTCCATCAACACAGGCCAGTTGGCTAAAGGAATGTACTTCCTGAGCGATGGGAATATTACAGAGAGGATTTTGGTGAAATAGCGTTAGTCTATGGTCGATGGACCTTGCACCATGGTCATTACATTTGCAGGGTGGATTACCTGGACAACCCCGTTTATCACGCGCTCATAACCGGCGACCGTCACCTGGCAAGGGGAGAAGGACGTGTGCGATTCTTTGACGAAGCCGTTTCTCCATTCGCGGCTATTGATGATGGGTATGAACATGGATTCACAGATCTTTACCAGCAGCTTGCTCCTGGGAGAAAGATCCTCTTTGCAACGAGAGAAAAGATCGATAAACCGGAAGGCTGGGAACTGCAGGTGGCAGTAGGCGGATTGCAATTTGTTTATGATAATGCAACAGCGAAGGCCGACACCAGGGGGCTGCCCGTACTTTTAAACAATGAACATGTAGAGGAAATGAAAGCGCTTGCCATGCTAACCCGTCCGGGACCTTTCGACATTGGCACGATCCGCTTCGGGCATTATTACGGGATATTTGAAGATGGCAGGCTGGCCTCCATGACCGGGCAGCGATTGCATCCGGGAAATCATTCCGAGGTCAGCGCGGTTTGCACCCATCCTGATTTCCTGGGCAGAGGTTATGCGGCTATTCTCATACAACTACAACTTGACCTGATTACCAAAGAAGGCAGGATTCCATTCCTGCATGTGCGGGATGAT
>JAEYUA010000154.1 GCA_023433755.1 Bacteroidota bacterium
GAATTGATGCAACTGGTACCGGAACAGATCGAAAAGATTTATGCCACGGAAGAATGGACACCTTCAATCCCTGGGTTTGAAAAAAAATTAATTCTTGTTAGCCCTGGAGAACTGGAAAGGATCACCAGTTTGAAAACACCCAACCAGGTACTGGCGCTGGTGCGTTTTTTTGATGAAAAAGGGCCGCTCAGCCAGGAGTTCACTTTATATCTTGATACCATCCAGGATCCGGGCAACCTGGGTACCATCATCAGGACGGCCGATTGGTTTGGAATCAGACAGGTAGTTTGCAATGAGGGTTGCGCGGATTTGTATAATTCCAAAGTGGTGCAGTCAACCATGGCCAGTATTGCGCGGGTATCGGTTTATTATGATGATGGAAGCTGGCTGAAAAAGCAGGAAGGACCGGTTTACGCGGCTGCACTTGATGGCCGGTCCATTTATGATTATGAAAAAAAGATAAAGGGTGTGCTCGTGATCGGCAATGAATCCAAAGGCATTAGTGAAGAAGTGCTGGCTTATTGTACGGAAAAGATTACTATTCCTTCAAAGGGGGGTGCGGAATCATTAAATGCAGCGGTGGCGGCGGGGATTATTCTTTCACACTTAGTGGGATAAGTCAAAAGTCAAAATTCAAAATTCAAAAGCACTCGTTGACCCTTAGAGATATTTATGAATTTGATTCACTACTTCCCGCCTTCCCGGCCTTGCCTTTATTTCTAAGAAATAGCCGGGAAGGCGGGCTTTGTCCGCCATAGCTTTAGCGAAGGAGGAAAGGCGGTAAGTAGACGCTCACAAAATGAACAGTCTTTAATGTTCCAATAGAGATATTCTGATTTTGAATTTTGACTTTTGAATTTTGACTTGTTATGAGAACCTTATCGCCCTGATCGGCCTCACCCTTCTTACAATGATCGAAGGAATCAGCAAGACCATCAATGAAACCGCCAGTGTTCCTCCAATTACCAATAACACCTGCCACCAGAGAATTTTAACCGCTGCCTTGTCCATGTAATAAGCATCTTCCGGCAGGTGAATAAAACCCGTTGCCTGCTGCAGCCATAACAATCCCAAAGCAAACAAGGTCCCGAAGAATATACCCGTAAGCGTAATGATCGCAGAATGCAATAAAAAAACCTTTTGCACCATCCAGTTGGAAGCGCCCAATGCCTTGAGAATACCAATCATGCGCAATCGCTCCAATACCAGAATGATCAGGCAGGTGATCAGGTTGATCACCGCGATGATGGTCATAATAGCAATCAAAATATTCTGGTTAGTATCCTGGATGTCGAGCCATTCAAAAATATCAGGATAGATTTCGCGGCTGGTATTGGTTTCCCAGAGAGCCGGGAAGTTTTCATCCTCAAAAACCTGGTAACTCACTTCCGTCATCTTGTTATAATCATGAAGGAAGACTTCATATCCGCCGATTTCATCATCGCCCCAGTTATTTAATCGCCGGATCAGTTTCATATCACCGATGGCGAAGGTTTTGTCGTATTGTTCGATACCGGTTTTATAGATACCAACAATCGTCAGTTTGTCGGGACGCATAGTGCCATCCGGACGGATGAAATAGATCAGTACACGGTCATGCAGTTTCAGGTTGATCTGTTTGGCTGTGGCCTGCGATACAATGATTTCCCTGGAATAGGTACTGTCGTTGAATTGCACCCAGCGGCCTTCCATCAGGAAAGGTTTGAAATGCGCGGTGTCATAATTTTTGTCCAGACCCTTAACCAAAACACCTTCCATTTCAGAATCCGTTTTAAGGATGGCGTATTTGGTGGCGAAGGCATGAACTGACTTTACTTCCGGCATGGCGCTGATCTTTTTCACAAGCGCGGGATTGGATTGAATAGCTTCTTCTTCAGCAATAGTAGCCTTCATGGGCTGGCGGTAGCCGACCCTTACATGTCCCCAGAAGCTGAATACTTTGCCGCTGACCGTTTCCTGGAAACCATTTACAAAAGAAAGCGTGATGATCATTACAGCTACGCTGATGACCGTCGCGGCAATGGACAGTCGGATGATGAACCTCGAAAAGGATCGCTGCTGGTTGAAGGCAATGCGGCGGGCGATGAAGGAGGGGAGGTTCATAATTGTGAATTCTTTGTCATCCGTAGCTTGAAGCGAAGGATGAGTGAATGCTATAAGCTAATGGCCATTGGCTTTTGGCCGTTAACAAAATCAAAAATAACCCTTGTCGTTTCAACATTAAGGCTCAAAAATAATTCCCCGTTCTTAAATAGCTTATTTTTAAATAGATGAAGCGAATATATCTTGTGATCTTATCAGCTTTCCTGCTTCAGTTAACCGTTGAAGCCCAGGTTTATGATGATAATATCAAATCCGTAAAACTCTACCGCGCCGGTGACCAGCTTGCCTTTCCCATGATTAGCCTGGGAAGTATGGAAGGCCTTGAGCTGCATTTTGATGATCTTTCCAACCGTGTAAAAAACTATTATTACACATTCCAGTTGTGCAATGCCGACTGGTCGCCCAGCATCCTCAGAAGTTTTGATTATATCAAAGGTTTCCAGAATGTGCGGATCACGCAATACCGTAACTCATCCCTGGCTACTACCCGCTATATCCATTACCAAGCAAACATACCCGACCGCAATTGTTATCCTTCCAAATCCGGAAATTATTTACTTAAGGTTTTCCTGGATAATGATACGAGCAGGGTTGTCTTCACCAAAAGGATGGTGGTGGTGGATAATAAAGCTGTTGTCCAGGCGCAGGCACTACAGCCTTTTAGCGGACAGTTGTTCAGGTCAGCTCAAAGAATGAACGTGGTGGTGAATACCGATAACCGCATCAATGTGATGAGTCCGAACGATATTAAAGTGGTGATTCTTCAGAACAATAACTGGCAGACTGCCACATTCATTGACCGTCCCACCATCTACCGGGGTAATTATTATGAATACAGCGATGAGGCGATCACTTCTTTCCAGGCTATGAAAGAATTCAGGTGGGTGGACCTGCGCAGCTTTCGTTTAAAAAGCGACAGGGTGCAGGAGATCGACAGCAGGGGAGATACGACACTCATTGAAGTGAAACCGGATCCCAGCAGGATGGAGCAGGCCTATATTTTCTTCCGCGATATCAATGGAGCCTATACCATTGAAACCTATGAAAGCATCAATCCATTCTGGCAGGGAGATTATGCCCAGGTGAAATTCAGTTATTTCCCTCCTGGCAACCGGGTGATACCCGGCAATGATGTCTATATTTTTGGAGAGCTCACCAATTATGGCGCTGATACATCAGGACGGATGGTGTTCAATCCTGACAGGGGCGCTTACGAAAAGACTTTATTTCTGAAACAGGGTTTTTACAATTACCTCTATGCCTCGATGCCTTATGATAAAAAAGGAATGCCTGAATTCAGCCAGACCGAAGGCAACCATTTCGTAACGGAGAACAGTTATACCGTACTGGTTTATTTCCGTCCCTTTGGAGCCCGTGCAGATGAGATCATTGGGTATATGCAATTGAATACCGTATTTCAACGATGACCTTTCCCGTTGTCAACAGATGTATGACTGATATGAAATATTTATTGCTGCTGGTATTCCTTGCCAGCGGGCTGACAGTTCCCGCGCAGGACAAAGAAAAAAGCTGGTACAAAATGCTGGCAGGTAGTATTGATAAATATCCTGTGACCATGCACCTGCATAAGGCAGGAAATTCCTATACCGGTTATTATTCCTATAACAGCCAGCGCCTGCCCGTCGCCATCTCCGGTAATGATACCACTGAAAAAGGACGTATCACCCTGTTGGCCTTTGCAGGAGATGAAACCAATGAAATTTTTTCAATTACTATCATTAATGGTAAGGCAGAAGGAAGCTGGAAAAAAAAGGAAGGTTCCAGGGCTTTGAAGTTTGCAGCGGTGGAAAAAAAGATGCCGGTGCAGTTCACCCATATTTATACAACAGCGGAGAAAAAACTCAGGCCGGCCATGAAAGAATCACCAGTTGCAAGTATTGAACTGGCTTCCATCTGGCCGCTTGGAAACACCGAAGCAGATGAACTGGTAAAGGAGCAGGTAAGAGCGGTATTTATTGAACAGAAAAGCAAAGAAGACATTGGAAAGATTTTTTTAAGGGCAAGGGATGAATTCTTCAGGACCTACCAGGAAGATAACAAGGAAGCGAGCGATAGTGACCTGGTGGAATATTCCCACGCTT
>JAEYUA010000161.1 GCA_023433755.1 Bacteroidota bacterium
GTAAAGTTTGCCATGACCTTGCTTTTGCTTGCGTATCCAGACGAAGGATGTTTTTAGAATGAAACTTCTCTGCGACCTCTGCGCGGAACTATTCCGAAAGTATAAACCAATTATCTCTCTTTTTCTCTGCGGTAAAAAAACCGCGCTTGCGCGGTCTCCTAAAAAAAGAAGCCGCCAGGCTTCCACCCGGCGGCTCCGTTGTAGGAGTTAGAAATGAGAATTAACCGAATAAACCACCTTTTTTCAGGGTTCTTACACCCTCAGCGATTTTGAATCCATTCTGGTAAATCTCGATTTTATAATTACCAGTCTGGAAATTATCCTGGCGAATAGGGAATGAGATCGGCTTGCGGGTTCCCTGTTCGTAATCAATTGTTGTTCTGTAAGTGAATTCCCTGTCACCATCAGTACGCGTGGTAAGAATGGAATTAGCATCAGAGATTACCTTGCCATCAGGACCAGTTACGATCACATAGATATCAGCAGGACCTGAACGGGCTACACGGTTCTCCACATCAAATGATAAAACCAGTTTGTCTACTTTTTTAGCAGTGCTGCTGGTTTTTTCCTTACCACTTCTTTTTTCATCAACAGGAACGATGTTGATATTGGAAGCAGAGAAGGTTGAGGCTACATCAACAGTCTGTGCCAGTTCCTCTTTCTCCATGGTAGTAGTCTGAAGATTGGTTTCCAAAACCTGCTTTTCTGTTGAAAGCTGTGTATTTACAGAAGCCAGTTGCTGGTTCTCGCCGCTCAGTCTTGCATTCTCAGCTTCGAGGTTGGCAATGGTGCCATTCAACTGGGAGATCAGGCCTTTCACTCTTCTGAGTTCTGCTTCAGAAGCATTTTTATTACTTAAAACCCTGCTGATCTCATTCTTTAATTTGTTGATCTCTGATTCCTTGTCAGACAACTCACCTTTAATGGTATTGTTCTCACCAGTAAGTGCATCCAGCCTGGCAAGTGTTGATTCATATTCAGCCCTTACAGAATCACGTGCTGAAGTAGCTGTATTTACTGCCAGTGTTTTTTCCTGGATCTGTTTGTTGGAATCGTTCTTGTCATAAAGAAAATAAGCCCATGTACCCAAAAGGCCGGCAGCCAGCACACCAATAATAATATTCTTGGTTGTGTTGTTATTGTTGTTCCTGACCGGGCGGTTGGGTGATGAAGCATTTTCTGCCGAAGGATAATTTGTATTTGCCATCTTGTAGGTTTTTTGTTAAATCGATATTTGAATTTTTATTGCTAGGTTGAAGTGATAATTTTGGATTTCCGCTCCTGTTTCGAAAACCGTGCCAGAAAATTAAACTATTGATCCTGAATAAAAAAGGAAAATGAACGTAGAAAAGATACTTTCCGAGCTAAAAAAAGGTCAGTTTAAACCCGTTTACTGGCTTGAAGGAGAGGAAGAATACTTTATAGACCAGGTAATTAACTATGCCGAACACCAGATTCTTTCTGACGCAGAAGCAGGCTTTAACCTTTCCATTTTTTATGGCAAGGATACTTCCTGGAGCGACCTGCTCAACAGTTGCCGGAAATATCCCATGTTCTCCGACAAACAGGTTGTTATATTGAAAGAGGCACAGGGGATGAAGGATGTTGACAAACTGGAAGGGTATATTGACAAACCGCTATCATCCACTCTTTTATTCGTTGCATATAAAAATAAGAAGGTTGACGGCCGCACAAAACTCGCAAAGCTGCTGAAGGACAAGGCTGTGGTCCTGACCACCAAAAAATTATATGATAACGAACTGCCTCAGTGGACTACCCAATTGTTGAAATCAAAAGGTTTTACAATTACCAATAAAGCTCTAACCCTGTTGATTGACCATATTGGTAATGACCTCAACCGGTTGAATAATGAAATTAATAAACTGGTATTGAACCTTGGTGAAAGAACCAATATCACAGATGATGATATCGAACAGTTTGTTGGCGTGAGCAAAGAATTCAATGTATTTGAATTGCAACAGGCCATCGCCACCAGGGACCTGTACAAGGCAGTCCGCATCATCCAGTATTTTGATGCTAATCCCAAAGCCGCTCCCATCCAGTTGATCTTTCCTTCTCTATATAACTTTTTTTCCAAGGTCATAATGGTTTATGGGGTTCCTGCACGAGATGAAAAAGCGATTGCGGCTGCCATTGGAGTGCACAGTTACTTCGCTAAGGATTATATCCAGGCTGCCACAAGGTTTAGTCATCATGAAGTTGAAAAAGTCATCCTCCTCCTGCACCAGTATAATCTTAGGGGTTTGGGTGTAAATGATGCCGGCAGTTCCGATGCCATGCTTTTGAAAGAAATGGTGGTGAAGATGATTGCGGCGTAAGGTCTGAACCTTGATTTATGGGATTTTATGATTTGAAGAAATTATTGAGTGAAAAAGTCAGGCATCCTGCTTTGTGAATTTCTTTGCGCCCTTAGCAGTTGGATGCTTTTATGCAGTTTCTTAACCGCAGAGAAAAGGAGGAAAAGGAGGTAACGCAGAGTATTGACTGACTACGGACTACCGACTACCGACTACCGACTTTTGACTTTTGAATTTTGACTTTTGACTTTTGACTTTCAATTTCCCAAACCTTCCAGCACCTCCAAACTATCCCGCTTATCCTTAGCCAGTTGTTCCTTCATCAACTCCAGGGATTCATACTTTTCCTGGCCTCTTAAAAATTTTTGAACAATCACTTTTATGCGGGCTCCGTAGATCTCCTGGTCCCAGTCGAAAATATTTACTTCCACTCTTTCATCCGAACCTTGCAGTGTGGGGCGGTTACCGATGCTCAGCATACCCTTTTTATAAAACCCGTCAAATTCTACATTCACGGCATACACACCATAACCCAGCCCGATCTTGTCTGGATCAGGATTCTGCAGATTGGCTGTTGGATAACCCAGTTGCCTGCCCAGTTTGTCGCCATGAATGACAATACCGTCAAAAAAGAAAGAGTAACCTAAGAGGCGGTTGGCATTTTCTATTTCAGAACTCAGAATCGCCTGCCGGATCTTGGTGCTGCTCACAGCAATTTCGTCAAGCAAGTATTTGGGAATCTCCAGCAAACGGTAGCCATAAGTTTCGGCTTTGGAGGAAAGCAGGTTGAAATCACCCTGCCTGCCCTTTCCAAAATGATGATCATAACCGATAATAATGGTATGAGGATGAAAGCGATTGACCAGGAAATCACTGATATATTGTTCGGCATCCATCGCCGCAAAAGCAGGAGTGAAGGGAACAATCACCAGGTGATCCACATCGGTTTCCTTCAGCAGGCTGATTTTTTCTTCAAGTGTGTTGATCAGTTGCAGTGGTTCATCTGGATTTACCACTTTCCGGGGATGGGGATGAAAGCTGATGATGACCGATTCGCCGTTCACATGAACCGCTTCATTCACCAGCGCGTCAATGATCTTGCGGTGACCAGAATGAACTCCGTCAAATGTTCCGATAGTAATAACTGCATTGGTGAAGGCCGGCAACTGGTCAATCGTGTAATGAACCTGCATAACTGGCTGCTAAGATACAAAGCGGGACTATAGAGCCTATGCTGTTTTTAAAAGGAAAGATGCCTGCGTATCTAAATACTGCGATATTTTTGCCGCATGTCATTATACTCCAGGCGGGGTGTCTCTGCCCAGAAAGAAGAAGTACATGCAGCAACCAGGAACATTGATAAAGGACTTTATCCAAAGGCTTTTTGCAAGATCTACGACGACCTGCTGGGCAGGGATGCTGATTGGGTGAACGTAATGCATGCCGATGGCGCGGGCACTAAATCCATCCTGGCCTACCTGTACTGGAAGGAAACCGGTGATCTTTCCGTTTGGAAAGGGATCGCCCAGGATGCAATTGTAATGAATCTCGATGACCTCTTATGTGTGGGGATTTATAAGGACCTGCTGTTTTCATCCTCTATCGACCGCAATAAGCAAAGGATTCCCGGAGAAGTACTTCAGGCCCTCATCGAAGGCACCCAGTCATTTTTTGACAATATGCACAGTCATGGCATCAACATGGCCTTCCTGGGCGGCGAAACCGCCGATGTGGGAGACGTGGTAAGAACGGTAGCCGTGAATGGCACCATGGCTGCGAGGTGGCCGAAAAAACAACTGGTGACCAATGAAAAGATACAGGCAGGAAATGTGATCGTTGGACTGGCCAGTTTTGGCAGGTCGGTTTATGAAGAAGACTATAACAGTGGCATTGGCAGCAATGGCCTCACCAGCGCCCGCCATGATGTGATCAGCAAATATTACATGGAGAATTTTCCTGAAACATTTGATGAGCAGCTTTCTCCAGACGTGGTTTACATCGGTAAGCACAGGCTCACAGATAAAATCAACATCAGTCATGAAGGAGCAGCTTTCACAACTGATATCGGCAAACTGATTTTGTCACCCACCAGGACCTTCGCCCCTGTAATGAAGGAGATCCTGGAAAATGAATTCGGGCATGTGCATGGACTGATCCATTGCAGTGGCGGCGGACAGACCAAATGCATGAAATATGTTCCGGATCATGTGAATGTTGTAAAAGATCATTTGTTCGATGCACCGGAAATCTTCAGCATTATCCAGGAGGCCAGTGGATCAGATAACCGTGAAATGTACCAGGTTTTTAATATGGGCTGCCGGATGGAGATCTATACGGATGAAAAAAATGCTGACCGCATGATCAGCATTTCAAAATCTTTCGGCATAGATGCAAGAGTGATTGGAAGGGTGGAAGAGGGAACCGGCAAACTAACAATCAAACACCACCATTCAGAAATAACCTATTAAAACAGGGTAAATATTAATTAGGGGTTTAACACTCTCTTTATTTTATCTGCATTGAACTCAATAAAAGAAACCATGTCTCCCGGGCCGTTTTCTCACTTTATTACAATCAATAAGTGCAGCATTTTATTTAGGTGATTCAGCCATCATCACCTGTT
This sequence comes from Bacteroidota bacterium, assembly GCA_023433755.1. Taxonomy (GTDB): domain Bacteria; phylum Bacteroidota; class Bacteroidia; order Chitinophagales; family Chitinophagaceae; genus Flavisolibacter. The sequence goes on from JAEYUA010000161.1 coordinate 4,942, forward strand.
TAGGTCAAATCCAACCATCAATTATATTCCTGGTTTTTCAAATAAATAACGCTTCCTTGCCTATGATTCTTTTATTTTGCACAAAACGAAAGAATGGCGGAAACTATCGTGGATATCAGGCATGCCAACATTTACCAGGGTGATAATTTGGTATTGCAGGATGTGAACCTCACAGTAAATAGGGGAGAGTTTATTTTCCTTGTAGGAAAGACCGGTACCGGCAAATCAAGCCTGCTGAAAACACTTTATGGTGAACTCCAGTTGAAAGAAGGTGAGGCCAACGTGGTGGGCTACGATCTCAAAAAACTTACCTGGAAAACAGTTCCCTATCTAAGAAGGAACCTGGGCGTGGTATTCCAGGATTTCCAGTTGTTGACCGACCGGAATGTGAATGACAACCTGAAATTCGTTTTAAAAGCCATCGGCTGGAAAGATGAAAGGCTGATGAATGAAAAGATCGCTGATGTGCTGGATAAGGTCGGTCTGAAATCAAAAGGTTTCAAGATGCCTTTTACCATGAGCGGTGGTGAACAGCAAAGAGTGGATATCGCCCGGGCCCTGCTCAATTCTCCCAAGCTGATCCTGGCCGATGAACCTACGGGAAATTTGGATCCTGAAACTTCTGACGAGATCATGCAATTGCTGATCCAGATCGCCAAGGACTATGGCACAGCGGTGATCATGGCAACGCATGATTATATCGTGATGCAGAAATTCCCGGCCCGCGTTATAAAAACTGAAATGGGTAAGATCATTGACAATGCTACCATATTGCATTAAGCTTTGCCGCATTTAACTTATTATCATAGACCGCCAGCATTTCCTGGCGGTTTTTAATTTCTGCTTCCGTAAAATTTTTCTCATATAGCTCCACTACCATCTTCCTGAATGCCTCCGGCGTTTCTGCCATGTGCACCAGCATGTCCACCGCACTGCCTTTTACTCCTGCTTCATTACTGATGCAGAAGCGTCCTTCAAACAAAGCATGAAGTAATTTCAGTTTCACACCGGTTGCATTCATGGAGGGAAGTACATGGATATGTGCATCACGCACCAGCGCATTCAATTCGTCCATTGCAGGGTTACTGATCAGGCGTACATTCTTTTTTTTGCGTGCAATTTTTTTCAGGCTTGACGGTATTCCGCTTCCAGCGATTACCAGCACAATATCAAGATCGTTGAAAACTTCACTGATCAGCCATTTTGCAGCGGCTTCATTTTCCGCAACAGCGAGGTTGCCATGATATAAACAGTAATCACCCTTGCCTTCCCGAATATTCAAATGCTGCCAGGGCAGGAAACAGGGGATGAAATCTATTAGTTGAAATCCGAGGTCATGGAAAGTATTTATGTCCTGCTGGGAGAGCGCTGCCAGCTTCACTTTCTGCTTCACCAGTTTGCGGTAAAACTTCCTAATAAGCCGTTGCTCCAACTTGTAATAACATCTTTTTTTGAAATCCTTTTCGTTCCCTGCCAATCTTTCATAGTAGGCGGCTTCCTCATTATGCATGCGAACGACCACGCGGCCGGGGTTTTTCAAATAAGGGATGATACCACTGCAATGCAGCCCTTCCAGCAATACGGGATGATTATCTTCATTCAGCCGGTTGATCAGTTGCCGGTTAATTCTTGAAGAAACAATGAACGGTAGGGAAGGAGATAAGGATCCTATTCCTTTACGGGTATAGGAATGTATGGCTACACAATCATCTTCCAGGCCGTTGGTTCCCCGCCCGGTCCTGTAATTGAAATAATGCAGGATGATTTTTTTTCCGCTGGCCGCAAGCGCCCTGATCTTGTAGAACATATCAATGGCGCCACCATAATCGGGAGGAGCGGGAGCATCGAGGCAAACGATATGAAGATGGTCATTCACAGTTCAAATATCCTTTGATAAAATTCCAGGAGTTTTTTTTCTTCTTCCTGCCAGCAGTATTTTTTTCTTGCTTCCAGCGCATTCCTGCTCATGAGGTCCAGCAGTTCCTGGTCTTCCATCAGTTCATTTACGGCCCTGGCCACCGATGCAGGTTCAAGATCCTCCAGCAAAACCGCGATCCTGAATTCCACATTGATCTTTTCATATTCAGGGTAGGCCATGGCTATCTGGGGCAGACCTGCATGCATATATTCCAGGAACTTATTTGGCAGCGCCATGAACTGGTTGATCCCTTCCTTATCGGCAAGCCCAATCCCAATCGTAGCGTTCCTGGCAGTTTGCCTGAGTGCAGCCGGCAACATCATTCCTCTCAACTGTACGCGGTCTTCCACTTTATTCGCCTCAATTAAATTTTTCAGCTTCGGCATAAAATTTCCGTTGCCGCAAATCACCAGAGGGTAAGCAATGGAACGCATGGCTGGTATCAGGTATTCAAATCCCCTTCCCTCATTTACAGCTCCCTGGTAAAGCAATTTTTTTTCTTTGTTTACGGATGGTAAATAGTCTTGGTCCAGCACCGGCAGGTTCCTTATTACCGCATAGTTTCTTCCATGATTTTGCTGGAAGGCTTGTGACAATCCTTCGCTTACAGTATAGCCATGGTCAAACCTGCGAACGGCAAATCTTTCTATCGCCAGCCATACTTTTTGAACCCCGGGCCGGGTATGCACTTCCTTCAGTTCAGTAAAATATTCATGGGCATCGTAAACTCTTTTGACCTTTTTGAGTTTGGAAACAAAAAGGCAGGGTAGGATGGTATCCAGGTCAATGGCGCAGACCAGGTCCATCCGCTGAAGCAGCAGGAAGAAAAACAGGCGCAGGTTGTATTCCCCATAAAATAAAAAACCCTTGTTGAAAAAACATTTCAGTCTTTTTTCCCTGTACGGTCTTTCAGTGAGCGGGAGGGATCCAGGGAGGACCCTTCCCACGAGGGTCACATCATAACCTGCAACAGCAAGGGATGTACAGATCCTTTGCATCCGCTGGTCATAACTCAGGTCATTGGTAACTGTGAAGAACAGTCGCTTCAAAACCAGGAATTTTTTAAAGCAGCCATTGAAATACTTTGAATCATCAACATGAATTCAAAAATAAGCTCTTGGAAAAACAAAACCCCGGAATTGATCCGGGGTCTGTGTATGAAAAACAATTTTATTACATATTGGGGGCCATATCTTCTCCGCCTGTCTCAGCCCTTGTTGATTTACGCTTGAAAAGGCTGGCATCGAATTTACCAAAGCGCCAGTTGAAATTGAGCCTGGCTACCTGTGGGTCACGCCTGCGTTCAGAGTCCTGGACAAAGAAGCTGGTTTGTGTGAAGGAAGCGAATTTCCGGGTGCGGAAAATATCATTCACATTGAGAGAGATCGAAGCTCTTCTCTCCTTCAGGAATTCAAACCTGATACCTGCATCCACTCCGAAATTCGGACGGATGAAACCCTGTGCAGCGGAACCTCCGCCACCAAACATTCCACCACCAAATCCGCCACGGCCACCACCACCACGACCGCCTGGTGCAGAAATGGTTTTGGACTGGTAGTCTGCCGACAACTGGATCGAAATATTCTTAGGCAGCCTGAAAGTATTATTGATCTTGAAGAAATAACTAAGAAACTGGTCCTGCTGCGGCTGCCCGGGAAGGTCCACATCGATCTTGGAAGTAAACAGGTTGGCATTGGTTACAAGATCCCAGAATTTGGTAACCTTATTCCTGCCAATCAACTCCAAACCGGTTACATAAGCACGGTTTGCATTTACATAACTGCTCACCTGCATAATACTATCGTAAGCTGGAACGTATTCAGCCTGTTGGAATCCTGTGATCAGGCCATTTGTATTTTTAAAATAAATGGATGCAAGGAGGTTATCCCTGTTCTTGAATAGTTTATTATAAGACAATTCAAGTGAATTAGTGAACTCAGGCTTCAGTTCAGGGTTTCCGCGGCTCACGTTAAAGATGTCGGAGATATCCGTGAAAGGAAACAATTGCCAGAAACCCGGACGGTTGATCCTGCGGCTGTAGTTGAGCTGCATATCATTATTGTCATTGATCTTCTGGCTCAGGAATACACTTGGAAAAAGACTAATGGGAAATTCAATATTGAAGGACTGGTTTTTCGAAACCAGGTCACCTGTATAATTGGAGCTTTCCGCACGCAGACCCAACTGGTAACCAAAATTTTTGATCCTGTTACTGAAGGTAGCATAGGCAGCATAGATCCTGTCCTGGCTTTCGAATATTACATTCTGTTCAGTAATTGGGGTCTTTGTACCGTTTTGCGCGATGTTGAAATAATTAGTAGCACTGTTTACTGTATTGACAGCCACACGTGCACCCAGTTCAAATTTAGATTTATCGCTGAGGGGATTGGTATAATCCGTTTGCAAAATCAGGTTATTATTCTTGCCGCTGCCAAGCTGCTCCTGGCCGATAGACTGATCATATATACGGCCCGGCATTACATAGTAGTCTGATCTGATGTTATTATTATTCTGGTTCTTACCACGGTTATACGTAACATCTGCCGTCCATTCACGCCCAGCTTTAGGAAAATTATGCTTGAAGCTGACCTGCGAATTGGAACGCCTGTGCTGGTTCTCTGAATTATTGAAACGTTCGAGCAGGGAATCAATTGAACCATTATTACCAAGGTCGGTCAGGATCCTGCTGGTATTTTCAGGGTCCATACCAAACCTTCCAAAACCCTGTGCAACGGTAATAGTGTTACGGTTATCAATGAAATAGTCAAAGCCTACACGTCCAAAAGCCATCAGGCCATCCATCACACTTTCATCGTCCTGCCTGCTGAAAAAAGGATTCCCGTAAAAATTAGTTCTTTCCGTCCATCCTTCACCAATGGAACGCCTTTGCATCACCATGGCATTGGCAAAAACATTGATTTTGTTTTGCCTTACATTGATATCACCGCCACCGCCTACGCGGCCCCTGGAGTCAACATTAAAACGCACATTACCACTGTATCCAACACGCTTGTTCTTTTTAAGTACGATGTTAAGAATGCCGCTTGTGCCACCGGATGCATCAAATTTGGCAGAAGGGTTGGTGATGATCTCAACACTTTCAATCGCATCTGCGGGTATTTGTTCAAGTGTAAGGTTGGTTGGGCGACCATCAACAAAAATCTGAGGGGCATTATTCCGCAGGGTTACATTACCATCAATATCCACATTCAGGGAAGGAACATTTTTCATAATGTCAACCGCGGTACCGCCGGCTGAAACAAGATTCTTATCAACATTAAAGATCTTGCGGTCAATGCCCATGGAGAATAAAGGTTTGCTTGCTGTTACGGTAACACCGCCCAGCACCTGGGCATCCACTTCAATTTTGATATTGCCAAGGTCCTTGTCAAGCATGCTTAACATGGCGGAAGGATCATTGGAACCATTCCTGTTTGGCATTTGAAAAGCAACATCCTGTTCATAAGGAACATATCCTATACCGGTTACCCTGAGTTTATAACGTCCCATTACCGGTATATTCTCCAGGCTGAAATCCCCCGAAGGAGTCGTTAGCATTCCGGATACAATTACTTCGCGTGGTTTTTTGGTTACGGAGTCCATTTTGGTAGTGACGAGTGTTACTGAAGCTGCTTCAACTCCCTTATTCGCTGCATCTACCACTTTACCATAAAATCTTCCATTGATCTGCTGACCGCCTCTCTGGCCCGGCACCTGGCTGAAACCTGTACAGGCAATGATGCCGCACAGTACCAGTGCTAAAAATTTCTTCATGTGCATAGTTTATTAAGGCGGCAAAGGTAGTTTATGATCAGGCTGAGAGGGAAGGCATTAACCTTATTTAACACCAAAAAGTTGATGAGCGGTATGTTAAATATTTGTGAGTGTATGTCAACAAAAAAAGCTTTCGGCGAAGAAAGCTTTTTTGGGTGGCTAACCGGGTTCGAACCGGCGACCCCTAGAACCACAATCTAGTGCTCTAACCAGCTGAGCTATAGCCACCGTGAGGGAGCGCAAAAATAACGATTTGGAATTACAAATATCATAAGGAATAAAATTCTTTGAAACCATTGCCATCGGCCATTGGCTATTGGCCATTAGCCATTGGCTTTCCGTTCATCCAAAATCGTTGTTAAAAGCCAACGGATACTTTTAAAGCCTGTTTTTTAGCCTAAATTTGGATGAGATGCTTAAAGCATATAAATACCTGACAAATATGAAGAGATTACCGTTAGTGGTTGCGATGTTGATTGCCGGGATCTTCCTGGCATTCCAGACGATGGGTACATCCAACTCCAATCCACCATCCAAGTATGAAAAAATCCTGCAGATCGTTGGTGAAATTCTTGCACAGGGCCATTACAGTCCTAAAGACATCAATGACGAATTTTCCAAACAGGTTTACAAAAAATATTTTGAGGAACTGGATTCAGATAAGAACCTTTTCCTGAAAGAAGACCTGGCCGCCCTCAATTCCTTTTCAACGAAAATTGATGATGAAATCAAGGGCGCCCCGGTACAGTTCTTCCAGGAAGTGGGAAAGATCTTTACTAAAAGAACAGAAGAGGTGACTTCCATCTACCAGGAAATACTCGCCAAACCTTTCAGCTTCACTACCAAAGAATCGATCATAATGGATTCGAAGAAGACCGATTTTGCCGCCAGTGAAGCAGAACGTAAAGAAAAATGGCGCAAATACCTGAAGTATATGACTCTGCAGCGTTATGTTGAGCTGTTGGAAAACCGTGAAAGCAATAAGGGCAAAGAAGGTTTCATAACAAAATCTGATGCAGAGCTTGAAAAAGAAGCGCGTGAGAAAGTAAAACAGGCTATGGACCGTATTTTCGAAAGATACCGTTTGAAGTTCAATGATGATGAAAAATTCAGCGTGTATGTCAATACCATCACTTCCATGATGGATCCCTACACTGAGTTCATGCCGCCTGTTGACAAAAGGTATTTTGATGAACAATTGAGCGGATCATTCTATGGCATCGGTGCCCAGCTCACTTATGATGAAGGCAATATCAAGATCGCTTCAGTTTTGCCTGGCGGACCTGCCCAGAAATCCGAACAGGTGGAAGTTGGTGACCTGGTGGTAAGAGTGGCCCAGGGGCAGGACAGTGCTGTAGACCTAACCGGTTACAGTGTGGAAGACGCCGTTAAGATTATTCGTGGTAAAAAAGGCACCGAGGTAAGACTCACATTAAGGAAGAAAGACGGCACGCTTAAAACGCTTAGCCTGATTCGTGATAAAATTGTACAGGATGAAGCTTACGTGAGAAGTGCCGTGATCAATGAAGGCACTGCACGTATTGGTTATATTTTCCTTCCCGAGTTCTATGCTAACTTCGAAGACCCTTCCGATCCGCACCGCAGTTCTGTGGATGTGGCCAATGAAGTAAAAAAACTGAAAGCGGAGAATGTTGATGGTATTGTGATTGACCTGCGCAATAATGGCGGCGGATCACTTTATGATGTGATCCAGATCGCCGGTCTGTTTATTGACCAGGGACCAATTGTTCAGGTGAAGGACAGGCAAAGGCAACCAGAAGTGATGAAGGATCGTGATGGTGGAGTTCTGTATGACGGCCCGCTGGCTGTAATGGTAAATGAGTTCAGCGCTTCCGCTTCTGAGATCTTCGCGGCTGCCATCCAGGATTATGGACGTGGCATTGTGATCGGCAGTACCAGCACCTATGGCAAGGGTACTGTACAACGCAGCTTTGGCCTTGATGCCGAATCCAATTTCCGTTCCTCCAGTGAACTGGGTTCTCTCAAACTTACCCTTCAAAAATTTTACAGGATCAGTGGTGGATCCACCCAGAAAAAAGGCGTGGTTCCTGATGTGATCATTCCTGATTATTATGAATACCTGAAATTCCGTGAAAGGGATAATCCCAACGCAATGGAATATGATGAGATAGGGAAAGCCGCTTACACCAAATGGCAGCCAGGGTTCAGCTTTCAGCCTGTAACCAACCAGGCAAGGGCCAGGGTGGCTAACGATACGCTTTTCAATATGATTAAAAAAGAAACGGATATACTTGCCAGGCAAAATGACCGGGAATATCCGCTTGAGATTAACCAGTTCAGGGCCGAACAGAAGATCACAAGAGATGCTGTAAAAAGAATTGAGCAGCTTGTGAAAAAAGATAACATCATGCAGGCTGCCTTCCTCAAACAGGACGAATCAAGGTATATTTCTGAAGACAAAGACAAAACAGCAAGGTATAAAACATGGTTAAGCAATATCAGTAAGGATATTTATGTTGACCAGGCTGTAAAAGTGATCAATGATATGGTGGTTCAACACAATCTCGCTAAAGGAAAAACAACACCGGCCAAGACTTTCTAAACCGGTTTTGAATTATAACAAAAATCCGTTCATATATTGAACGGATTTTTTATTTGCTATAAATTTTCTACACTCATTATACCAACTTATTGGTGCTGTTGGCCATAATTTTCATGACCACTTTGTTATTTCGATTTGAAAGTCTGTCAAATAAAGAAGCGTTCAACAAAGGGGATATGTCCTTAAAAAAATGAAACAGGACAGATTCAGAAAGCAAATGACCAATGGCCAACAGCTAATGGCTAACATCCCTCACTCTCCCAAATACCTTTCCCTCATCACTTCCAAATGATGCAGTGTATGTCCTACTACTATAAACCCGATTGCTTTAACATAAACAGGGTTATTATTGGCCACACCGGTTTGCTCCAGCATTTCGGGTGTAAAAGAAGCAAAGAGCAGGGCAGAAGCCTTCTGCACCACCTGCATTTCCTCAATCAATTCACTGGCAGTTCTCTGGTTGCCATTGGACATTTCAACATAACTGTTCTCATCAAATCCGGGTAATGGATTGGGATCCCGGCGTGCAAAACATAAAGCCCTGTAGCAGAAAATCCTTTCGGCGTCAATCATATGCTGCATCATTTCACGGATGGACCATTTGCCCTCCGCATACCGGAAATCCCATTTAGATTCAGGCAGCTTATTAAGGGCATTGATTAATTCTACCTGGTGGATTCTGAAGGCTTCATCCAGTTCGCTTGCATTGACCTTTTCTATGTATTTATGATAAAAGGAGGGAACCCTGGTGAGATCTACGTTCGGCATAAACAGTTATTTGGTACAAAATAAAAAAATCCCGGCATTGATGCCGGGATCTATTATTGAACTTTGCTGGAATTAATTCCTGACAGCTTTCTTCACTTTCATTTTCTTTGGCTGTGGCTTTTTCTCAGCTTTATTTTTTGAAGTCATGGTCTCTGCAAGTTTGGCTGCTTCAAAAGCATTCACCAGTCCACCGGTACGGCTTAATTCGGAGAGTTCCATCTCTTCATCAGTACCAGGAACCGGAACCTTGGTAGATGGCTTCACTGCGCTTTTTTCCAGCACTTCTTTCAGTTGCTGGGGAGAAAGCTGTGGGTAATACTGCAGGATGAAGGCAGCTACGCCAGCAGTGACAGGAGAGGCCATACTGGTTCCGCTTGCATTGCCATAAGTATTACCGCCAGGAATAGTTGAGTAGATGTTGACACCGGGTGCAAACACATCAACTTCTGATTTGCCATAGTTGGAAAAGCTAGCAGTTAGACCACCATTCTGGGGATCACCGCTGGCTCCAATGGTTAACCAGTTGCTTGCTTTTTTTCCATCAGCTTCAAGGTTGGCATTGGGGAAATTAAATCCTTTGTCCAGGTTCTTGGCATCATTACCAGCCGCATGGATCAGGAGTACACCTTTGCTTTCAGCATATTTCACGGCATCATCAACCCAATGCTTCTGCGGTGAAAAACTTTTACCAAAACTCATGTTGATGATCTTAGCGCCATTGTCAACTGCGTAACGGATAGCCAGTGCAATATCCTTGTCATGCTCATCGCCATCAGGCACAGCACGAAGGGTCATGATGCGCACATTGTCTGCTATTCCATCAATACCTTTTCCATTGTTGCGCACCGCACCAATGATTCCCGAAACGTGTGTTCCGTGAAAAGGTGTATTAGCCATGATGTCGTTATTTCCGTAGAACTTATCATTGATATCATTCTCGTTGTCCTGAACAATCTCGCCTCGGAAATTACGGGGTGGTGTATCAGCAGCTTCAGCTTTGCGGAGCTGGCTCTCGATATCATCGATCAGCATTTTATTGGTGATATCGAAATTATTATTGTTAGCCGCGCAAATACTGAGGATGATATTTTTGGTAGCGATCGCGTCCGGATTGGTGGCTTTATAACCCTGGAGGTCTTTACCACTGTATTCTTCTTTCTGCAGATCTGCAGCAATTACGGAATCACCTTTGATCAAACCAGGATATAATTTTTTCAGGAAGATCAGTTCAGTCTGGTCCACACCTTTCACAACATCGCCTTCGGCCCTCTTCCAGGTTTTATACAATTCCTGGTCTTTGGCGCTTAACTGAGAAGGATCTGTAACGCCTTCAAACTGCGCTTTGAACATATGATACACACGGGCAGCTTCATAGGAGTCCTGCTTCACATTTCTGCCATCACGGCCTCCCAGGAAATTCCATCCATGCACATCATCAATGTATCCGTTTCCATCATCATCAATTCCATTTCCGGGAACTTCTTTGGGATTGGTCCAGAGAATGGGTTTCAAGTCCTCGTGCGTGGTATCAATTCCTGAATCGATCACCGCCACAATCACCGTCTGGCTTTTTTTGCCTTTTACAAAATCATAGGCTTTGTCGAGACTGATACCGTAAAATCCTGTCCCTGACTTATCCTGCAAATGCCAGCCATTGGGAACCTTCACTGAATTCTGGCCCACAGACGCCAGGCTTGCAGTGGCCAAAGCAACCATAAGAACGGATCTTTTGAAAAGAATCATCATGTTTTTGTGTTTAAAAATTGAGTCTGTAAAATTAGATAATGCCTCTTAACAGAGTTGCCAAAAACAGGATAAGTGGTTGGCTGTAATTTGTTAATTAACACTAAAGATCAAACTTAATGCCCTGGGCCAGCGGCAGCTTGGTGCTGTAGTTGATGGTATTGGTTTGCCTGCGCATATAAATTCTCCAGGCATCGCTTCCGCTTTCACGGCCGCCCCCGGTTTCTTTTTCACCTCCAAATGCTCCGCCGATCTCCGCCCCGGAAGTGCCTATGTTTACATTGGCTATTCCACAGTCGCTTCCGCTGACTGATAAGAACTGTTCAGCCTCCCGTAGATTAAGTGTCATAATGGAAGAGGAAAGCCCCTGTGGTACACCATTCTGAATGGCAATAGCCTCCTCAAAAGTTTTGTATTTCATGAGGTAAAGAATGGGCGCAAAGGTTTCATGCTGTACAATTTCAAAACCAGGTTCCACTTCGGCGATGCAGGGTTTTACATAACAACCGGATTCATAGCCGGGTCCGCTAAGTACTCCGCCTTCTACGATGAATCTGCCGCCTTCTGCCCTGCATTTTTCAATGGAGTCAAGATAGGCCTGTACAGCACCCTTATCAATGAGCGGACCTACATGATTTTTTTCATCAAGCGGATCACCAATTTTTAATTGTTTATAGGCATTCACCATTTTATCACGGAACTGATCATAAACATCTTCATGTATAATCAGCCTGCGGGTAGTAGTGCATCTTTGCCCGGCCGTTCCAACCGCTCCAAATACACAGCCTACCAATGAGGTTTCGAGGTCGGCATCTTTTGAAATGATAATGGCATTATTTCCTCCCAGTTCAAGCAATGATCTTCCAAGCCTCGCGCCTACAGCAGCCCCAACAGCCTTTCCCATCCGTGTAGATCCGGTTGCTGAAATAAGCGGGATCCGGTTATCATGTGTCAGGTATTCACCCACTTCTCTTTCTCCCATTACCAGGCAGGAAACGCCTTCGGGAACATCATTTTTTTCAAAAACACCGGCAATGATATGCTGGCAGGCAATGGCGCACAGTGGAGTTTTTTCTGAAGGCTTCCAGATACACACATCCCCGCAAACCCAGGCCAGCATCGCGTTCCAGCTCCGTACGGCAACTGGAAAATTAAAAGCTGATATCACACCTACAATGCCAAGCGGGTGCCATTGTTCATACATCCTGTGACCGGGCCTTTCACTATGCATTGTCAACCCATGCAATTGCCGGGAAAGTCCTACAGCGAAATCACAGATATCGATCATCTCCTGCACTTCACCATATCCTTCCTGGAGGCTTTTTCCCATTTCATAGGATACAAGCCTGCCTAGTGCCTCTTTATTTATGCGAAGGGCTTCGCCAACCTGCCTCACAATCTCGCCTCTTTTTGGGGAAGGCCAATTGCGCCATTCCAGGAAAGCCGCGGCAGCAGTACCCACCACTTTTTCATACGATTCTTTATCCGTGCTTGTTACGGCTGCAATCTTTTTACCATCAACAGGAGAGAAAGATTCGATCATTTTTCCTGTAGTACTGATCCATTTCTTCCCGGTTGAGGTTCCTTCATTCTTATCAAATATTCCCAGTTTTTTCAATACGTCCTGCATGTGCTTTATTTTGACAAAGATATTTTGAATCCACCCATCAGCCATCTGCCTGGCATACGGGCCCCTAATAGGTCTGCATAATTACTATCAAAAACATTATCTGCCTGGAGAAAAACTGTCAATCTATTCTGCCATGCAAAAACCTCAGCTTTTATATTCATTACAAAATAGCTTCTCTCAATCTTAGCAATGTTAATCGCTGCCGACTGGGCCTGCCTTGTTTTATATAACCCGCTTACCGTGAATGCGAAACGCTGCAAACGGTATCGCAGGCTGAAATTTGACAAAAACCGGGCATGGGATGAAACATAAAGCGAAGGCGTGGCATTACTGCTCACACTGTTTAACCATACCATTCCGATCGTTCCCCATGCTTCCTGTTGCTTGGAAAATGTTTTGGAATACACCAGGTCAGCTTCGATACCGGAGGTCTTTACCTTGGCAATATTTTTTGCAAGCGCATAGCTGCCAGTTGGTGAGAGGTTGAACTGCCGGGGCATTTCATCAAATGGAGTAGGTACATAATCGATCAGTCGCCTGTGATGGCGCTGGAAAAACCCTGCTGAAATTTTGATAGCTGAACGGAAATAATCGGCACCGGCTTCATAGCTGATGGATTGCTCCGGAGAAAGATCTGGGTTGCCGATGCGGCCACTGCTCACAAACAGCTTATTATAATTATTGAATCTTTCTGTGAAGTCCGCGTCACGTATGGTTTTGCCGGCACTTCCCCTGAGCTGAAAATTTTTAAGCCTGTAGGACAAATTCAGTTGTGGCACCAGTTCCCAGCCTGATCTTTCATTCCACTCGATCCGGAAGGCCGGGCTGGTAAAGAAACGCTCACCAAACTGCTGGTTCGCAACAATGAATCCTGCTGCCTGGTCTACACGGTGCCGTCCCCGGTCGTTGCTAAGGATCCTTTTATTGATGTACTGCCCCCCAATAACGATATGGGTCTTCTCACCCAGTTTCCATTCATCTTTCAGCAGGGCCTGCACCATTTTGCTGTTGCTTTCATTTGGAACACCCATGCTGTTGTAACGGTATTCATCATCAAGATCCTTATAGCCTGCTGAAAAACTTATCCGGTTTTGTTCCGTTTTGTAGGATACCGAAAGCTGGTTCCAGAAACCGGTGATTTTTTCAGCGGCCGTATCGGATATGAAGCTTGTATAAAAATTTTGCGCGGAAAATTTACGGGCATCATAAGCATAACGCATCTGCATCGACAATTTTTCACTGAAATGATGGCCTAATGAAAAGGATGCAGTATGCGCATATACAAAACCGTTGGTACCTCTTTGAGGCTGACCGGTTGTGTTGTTTGACAATAGCCCTGCACTCACAGAAGTGTTGCCATTGCTGAAAAATATTCCTGCATTGGCTGAAAATAGGTCGTATGCCCCGGCTTTGAACAGTGCCCCTGCATTCATCGAAGTTTTTCCTTTGCGTGCTGTAAAAGTTTTTGTGATGATATGTACCACGCCTCCCACGGCTTCGGATCCATAAATGGCGGAAGAAGCACCTTTAAGGATTTCTATCCTTTCAATTTCGTAAGGGGCTATGGGAATGTAAGCAGAGAAATGACCTGTATTGGGATCATTCAGCCGCATGCCGTCAAGCACCACCAGCACCTGCTGGAAAGTACCTCCCCGCAATACAATGTCACTTTGCGCTCCAAGAGGTCCTCGTGCCTGCATTTCAATCCCGGGCAGAAAACGAAGCAGTTCATCAATGGATTGAACAGGCAGGTCACTGATCTTTGCTCCCTCGATCACAAATAGGTTTCTGCCGGAGCGGGAAGATTTTTCAGGGGTGGAAGAAGTTGTAATAGTAATGGGATCCATTTCAGAATCCTGTGCAAACAGGCTGGTGCATAGCATTAAGCCTAACAATGCAACCAGTGCAAATGTTTTTCTCATAAGTCAGTTTGATTGGCTAATTAACGACCCGGAATTTAATATGATTCCGATTCATTAGGGAAATTATTCGACCTGACGTCGGTAATATATTGTTGAATGGCGGTAGTTACCTGTTCGTGCATATTGAGGTACTGGCGCAGGAAACGAGGTTTGAATTCCGTATTGATCCCCAGCATGTCGTGCATTACCAGCACCTGCCCGTCGCAATGCGGTCCGGCACCGATGCCGATGGTTGGAATGCTGAGACTTTTCGAAACTTCATTGGCAAGGGTAGCCGGAATTTTTTCAAGCACAAGGGCAAAACATCCTGCATCCTGCAACATCCTGGCATCAGCCCTTAACTTGGCTGCTTCGTCATCACTTTTGGCTCTTACATTGTAGGTTCCGAATTTATAAATGGATTGAGGGGTCAAACCCAAATGAGCCATCACGGGAATCCCGGCACCAATGATCCGCTTCACAGATTCCAGCACTTCTTCACCACCTTCGAGTTTGATGGCATGAGCGCCGGTCTCTTTCATGATCCGGATGGCGGAAGCCAGGGCTATATCACTGTTTGACTGGTACGAACCGAAGGGCAGATCAACCACCACCAGGCATCTTTTGGCGCCCCTGATTACCGATGATGCATGATAGATCATCTGGTCGAGTGTAATGGGTAGCGTGGTTTCGTGGCCTGCCATTACATTGGAAGCGGAATCTCCTACCAGGATCACATCAATACCTGCCGCGTCGAAGATTCGGGCAAAAGAAAAATCGTAAGCAGTGATCATCGAAATCTTCTGACCCGAGCCTTTCAGCTTCTGCAAAGTATTGGTAGTAATTCTTTTTAATTCTGATGTACTGGCACTCATGAGTAAATTTTTGCAGGAAAGTTAGAATAAAGTTGATTGACCCCACCTTCGCTAAAGCGGATGGCGGGCAAGCATTCACCCCACCTTCGCTAAAGCTATGGTGGGCAAGCATTCACCCGGCTTTCGCTAAAGCTATGGCTGGAGAAGTCTCACGATTCACGACTCACAATTCACAACTACCATTGACCATTGACCATCACTTCTTCCTCACCTGGTCATACAATATATGAAGCAGCCCGTCGGCCAACCCTATTTTAGGTACGTAGATCTCTTCGGCTTCTGCCCATCTCATTACATTGATATGGATCAGGAGGGCAGGCACGATCACATCGGCGCGGTCTTCACGTAACTGGTAAAGGCTGATCCTTTGTGCCAGGCTGATGCTGCTGAACTCTTTGTAATAATTGCGTAGCAATTCAAGTGTCAGCGGCTTGCCTTCCTTTCTTTTCGAGAGTGAGAAGACTTTGTTGATATTGCCTCCGGAGCCAATCACAGTTATGTGATGATATCCGCTCGTTTTTTGCTTGATGAATTCTTTCATTTCAGCCCAATGCTCCCCGTTCACCTGGTTCTTGAGCAGGCGGATGGTACCGATATTGAAAGATTGTTTGGCAATCAGCCTGCCATCGCTGAAAAAAGTGAGTTCGGTACTGCCCCCACCTACATCTATGTACAGGTAAGATTCCAGGCTGTTAAGGTTTTCCGCAACATGATTTTCATAAATAAAACTGGCTTCCTCTTCCCCTGTAATTACACGGATATCCATACCCGTTTCTTCCTTCACTTCCTGCAAAAGGCTTTTTGCATTGGATGCGTCCCGCATGGCGGAGGTGGCTGCGGTTATGAGATGCTGCACCTGGTATACATCAATGAGTAGTTTGTATGCCTTGATGGTTTTAACGAGCATTTCCTTTTTTTGTGGGGAAATGGAGCCCGTTTCAAATACATCGAAACCCAGTCGCAGTGGAACTCTTACCAGGGTTAGTTTGATGAATTCAGGTTTACCCTGCGGTCCTTCGATCACGTCATTGATCAGCAGCCTGGCTGCATTACTGCCTATGTCAATTGCTGCCAGTCTCAATGTTTTCGTTTATTTTTTGAAATAAATAATTATAAGTTTCTTCCTGTGAGCGTACCTGTTCACCATTGGTCTGCACGTATTCATTGGTGAGCTCATTATTCAGCCATCTTGCCTTCACATTGTCCTTTAGTTGGATGGCAATGATGTCTTTCAGCTCTTTTTTGATATCCTCATCAAAAATAGGACAACTGGCTTCTACACGGTGGTCTAGATTTCGCACCATCCAGTCGGCCGATGAAATAAAAACCTTTTCCTTGCCTCCATTATGAAAGATCCAGACGCGTGCATGTTCCAAAAATTCATCAACGATACTCACGGCCTTTACAGGCTTGTCGAAACGGGTACTTTCCGTAACCATGCAAAAAATACCCCGGATGATCAGGTTGATTTCCACGCCCGATTTAGCGGCATCGTAAAGTTCATTGATGATCTCTTCATCTGAAAGCGAATTCATTTTTGCAGTGATGCTGGCGGGGTTACCGCGTATGGCATTACGCACTTCCGTATGGATCATTTTGATAATCTCCCTTCTTGCGAAATTTGGACTGGGCAAAATACAGGTACAGGCTTTCAGAAAATGCGTACCCGTTTTATAATGTTCTATATAATTAAAAACCCTGTTCACATCCGACATGATGTTTCGGTTGGATGTCATCAGGCAATGGTCGGCATAAACTTTGGCAGTGTCCTCATTCAGGTTGCCCGTACTCACAAAACCGTACTGCACGATCTTATCCTGCACCCTTTTCCTGATAATGCATAATTTGGAATGCACCTTCATATTCGGAATTCCGATCAGCACTTTTACTCCTTCTTCTTCCAGCCTTTCTTTCCATTCAAGATTTGCTTCCTCATCAAAACGGGCTTTGAGCTCGAGCATCACTGTTACCTGCTTTCCATTGCGAACGGCATTGATCAGGGCATTAACAATCTTACTTTGTTTAGCCAGCCTGTAAGCAGTTACTTTAATAGAAGTGACGTCCGGGTCGATGGCGGCTTCCCTCAAAAGGTCGATCACTGCATTAAAGGAATGATAGGGGAAGTGCAGCATCACATCCTTTTTAAGCACCACATCGGTAACCCTGTTCTCTACCAGGAAGGCAGGGTGATCGAGTGGTTTCTTTCTTTTGCTGACTACCTTGAAAACCTGCTTGGGAAAATCCATGAACTCCCTGAAATTATGAATACGTCCCCCCGGTATAATATTATCCCTTTTGGTTAGATTGAATTTGCGAATCAGGAATTCAAGCAGCCCGGGATCCATCTCCTTATCATAAATGAACCGTACAGGTTTTCCTTTTCTACGGTTCTTCAAACCTTTTTCGATTTTTTGGATAAGGGTTGTGGAAATGTCATTATCAATGTCGATCTCAGCGTCACGGGTTACTTTAAATACACCGGAATGGTACTGGTCATAACCAAAATAACTGAAGATATCGGGCAGGTTAAACCGGATGATATCCTCTAGTAAAATAATATGGTGCTCATTTTCTGGTGAAGGGAGAATAACAAAGCGGCTTTGCACCCTGGTTGGCACTTCTATAATGGAATACATCCTCTTCAGCGCACTTTCCTTTTTTGACATTACCACTCCCAGGTAAATGGATTTATCGCGCAAAAAAGGAAACTCCTGAATCGATTCGATCATCAGGGGAATGATATTGGGGCTTACTTCTTCTTCGTAATATGTACGCACGAAGGCCTGCTGTTCCTCATTGAGGTCTGTTTCATGAACAAGGAAGATTTTTTGTTCCCGCATCTCTTCCACAATTTCTTCCCAGATGCGGTTGAACTCATTCTGATGGTTGAGCACCGCCATTTGGATCTCCTCGATCAGCTTTTCTGGATTATGCTCCAAATGCATCTTTCCTTTGCTGCCATACTGGATCATTCTTTTGAGAGTGGCTACCCTTACCCTGAAAAATTCATCAAGATTGTTGGAAAATATCCCCAGGAAGCGGATCCGCTCCCTCAGCGGTACATCAGGATCAGCGGCCTCCTGTAATACCCTCGCATTGAATGATAGCCAACTGATATCCCTTGGAATGAACCTGCGTTTCTGATTTGCCATCCGGTTTTTTTGTTCTCTGCCCTAAATATATGCAACATCCATGCTCAGCTTTTCAGATCATGGATAAGTAATATTTGTTAACCTTCAAATCCAATGCGTACCAGGGTGGTTAAACAGTTTCTTCCTGAATAGAAATCCTGCGTTTTTTATTGTGGTGGGATAAGAGGGCAAAGAATATGAGTCCGCCGATGAGGATGATGAGCGTTTGAACTGACCATAATAACCAGCCCAGCGCATTCCCGATAGTTTTCTCATCTATTCCATACCAGCCCATCAATTTGGCTACCAGTAAGGGGTAAGCGCCAATTCCGCCTGGAGTAAGTATCATGCCTACGCTGCCTACGGCCAGTGTGGTTAAACCGCCGCCAATTCCAAGGTGTGCGGTTTCTCTTAAAGCATAAATACCTATGGTGGTGCTTGCCAGGTATAGAACCCAAATAAAAATACTGTGAAAAATGAAGAGGCCTTTATGTTCTATAAGTCTTATACTGTTCAATCCATGAAGAATTCCATTAAAAATATTCTTGATCTTTGCAACGGCATCTATATGCCCGAATCTTTTCAGCAGAAAGTAACCGGCAATAACCACGGCCAGGGCACCTGATCCAAGAAGTACCAATTTGCCTGTATCCATTTTACCTGCCTGGTCGCGGAACATGCCTGAAAACTCCCTTGAAAGCTGGTCGCCTATCACTCCACCCTGGAAGAAAAGCGCTCCAATAAACACAAGCATTAAACATATCACATCTACAGCTCTTTCTACGACTATAGTGCCTACCAGCCGGTCTGCCCTTACCTTTTCATACTTGGCAAGCAAAGTGCATTTCACCACTTCGCCAAGCCTGGGTACTGCGCTGTTGACCAAATAACCAATCATTACCGCAGCAAATGTGTTGAAATTGCTTGGCTTATAGCCAAGAGGTTCCATCAGAATCTTCCATCTTATTGCACGGGAATAGTGAGCAACGAAGAGGAGCAAAAAGGCAGGAATGATAAGCCATTGCCTCGACTGCCGTATAGACTCCTTAATATGTTCCCAATGCTGGGGCGTGATATCTTTTACAGAAAGCCAGACAAACAAGATTCCCAATGCTAAAAAGAAAAGGTACTGGAGTATGGTGAGAACGGGCTTCTTCATTCAGGGGCCAAGATAATGACAGAATTTGATGGATGAAACAGCATGGAAGTAAAGCCCCTTTCATTCAAGCCATATATATTTAAACCTTTACCAGTGATTAAAGCCTGTTGCCCTCGCGGGGAAACACGACCCAGGGCTTAAAATTTTTAGCCTCATCAAAGGCCATGGTACAATAAGAGATGATCACCACAATATCTCCAACTGCGCCGCGCCGTGCTGCAGGACCATTCAGGCAACATACACCTGAACCGCGCTTGCCCTTGATCAGGTAGGTCTCAATCCTTTCACCATTATTTACATTCACCACCTGCACCTTTTCATTTTCAATCATATTGGCTGCATCCATCAGATCCTCATCCAGGGTAAGACTGCCTACGTAGTGCAGGTTGGCTTCAGTGATCACGGCCCGGTGAACTTTTGATTTGAGTAGGGAGATAATCATAGCGGCTGCAAAGTTAGCTGATGAGCGTGAAGTGATTGTTAATTAAGGATAAGATTATCGATCAGCCTTATGCCGCCTATACTGGCTGCAATGAGTGCTACAGGAGAAGGATCTTTTTCGCCTGCGGGCCTGAGGTTATGCTGGTCCGCGATCTCTACATAATCTACTATAAATCCTGCGTCCTCAAGTTTCTTGCGCCCTTCCGATTTCAATTGATCAATAGATTTTTCATGCCATTGGTCCCTGATACTTTTAAGTACTTCATAAATGATTTTGGCAGCGTTACGCTGCACAGGGTTGAGACGGAGATTTCGGCTGCTCATAGCCAGCCCGTCATTTTCCCTCATCGTAGGGGAGATTACAAGCTCTACTTCCTGCTTTTTATTCTCTATTTCAAGTAAACGGTGTATAACCATGCACTGCTGGAAATCCTTTTGGCCCAGGTACATTTTATCTGGTGCAACAATGGTTACGAGACGGTCCACCACCTGGCAAACACCCTGGAAATGACCAGGCCGGAAAGCACCTTCCAGCACCTTTTCAATATCTCCCAGTTCATATTTTTTTGCCTGGTAATGATCAGGATAAATTTCCTCAACAGCAGGAAGGAATAATACATCACACCCTGCCTGTATGAGCATTTCTATATCCGCTGCAATGCTTACCGGGTATAATTTAAAATCATCAGCATTATTGAATTGGGTGGGATTGACGAAGATGCTGCAAACGACCAGGTCATTTTCCCGGCGCGCCTGGCTGATCAGCGAGATATGGCCCGGGTGAAGCGCTCCCATAGTGGGAATAAACCCGGTTGACCTGCCTGATTTTTTATGGTGTTGAATAAAGGGAGAGAGGTGGTCCTGCTTTTTGAAAATGATCATACAGTCAGTTGAAATGAGGGCGGTGGCGGGCTATTAGATGGAAATGGCTACCTTTGCACACCTTTCTCCGATTTTAAAACGGTAACAATGTCAGCAAAGAAAAGAATTTTATTCATTGCCAATGAAATGTCTCCTTATCTCGAACTCACTGAATTTTCTGAAGTTGTCAATAAGCTGGCGATAAAGTCAAATGATGGTGGTTTCGAAGTCCGCTGCATCATGCCCCGTTTCGGCGCCATCAACGAAAGAAGGCACCGCTTGCATGAGGTAGTGCGTTTGTCAGGTATCAATGTATCTATCGACAATGAGGATTTCCCTTTACAAATCAAGGTGGCTTCTTTACCCAATGCCCGCCTGCAGGTATATTTTCTCGATAATGAAGACCTTTTTAAAAGGAAGCACATCTTTACCGATGATAATGAAAAATGGTTTGATGACAATGGTTTAAGAACCATATTCTTTTGTAAGGGAGCACTGGAAACGGTTAAAAAATTCGGATGGCCTCCCGACATCATTCATTGCAGTGGCTGGATGACAGGACTCATTCCGGTTTATCTCAAAACAGTATATAAAAAAGAGCCTGTTTTCGCCCACAGCAAGATTGTTTATACCATTGGCCAGAATACGTTCAAGGAAAAACTCGGCAGTGATTTTATTTCAAAAGCCGTAATCCATCCATCAATCAAGGAAAAAGACCTGGAACCTTATAAGGAAGCAAACAATCTTGCCCTGTTCCGTGGTGGTGCCACCTATGCAGATGCCATCACTTTCGGAGCTGAAAAGATTGACAAGAAACTGGTTGATGAATTTTCCAAAGTGCGGGGTAAAAAAACGTTGCCTTATAA
>JAEYUA010000171.1 GCA_023433755.1 Bacteroidota bacterium
CTGCATGCCGGTGTGAAAGCAGATAAGATTCTTTATACATCGAACGGAATAGCATTTGATGAGATCGCGGAAGCGGTGGGTTATGGCGTTCATGTGAATATTGACAGCCTTTCCAATCTTGAAAAATTCGGAAAACGTTTTGGAAATACTTATCCTGTTGGTGTGAGGATCCGTCCCAACATTCTCGCGGGCGGCAACCTGAAAATTTCAACCGGGCATGAAAAAAGCAAATTTGGAATTCCTATTGACCAGGTAGATCTTTTGAGGTCAATTGTAGAAGAAAATAATATCAGGGTCATTGCCCTGCATATACATACAGGAAGTGACATAAAGGATGCAGATGTTTTTGTACATGGCATCAAGGTGCTGCACGACCTGGTGCCGCATTTCCCTCATCTCGAAGTAATCGACCTCGGAGGTGGATTCAAGGTTCCTTATGAACCCGGTGATGAGGAAACGGATATTGCATGGATCGCGGGGAAATTGAAAAAATTTTTGGAATCACATTTATTTAAAAACGGGAAGACCTTCCAGTTGTGGTTTGAGCCAGGAAAATATTTAGTGAGTGAATGTGGTTACCTCGTTGCGGAAGTGAATGTGATCAAGGATAATGGCGCGCAGATCTTTGCAGGTGTCAACACCGGGCTCAATCATCTCATCCGCCCTATGATGTATGATGCCTACCATCATATTGTGAACATCTCCAATCCTGAAGGGCAGGAAAAAGTCTATACCGTCACCGGGTATATCTGTGAAACGGATACATTCGCGAGTGACAGGTTGCTGTATGAGATCAGGGAAGGTGACTTGCTGGTGTTTTATAATGCGGGGGCTTATGGATTCGAGATGTCATCAAGTTATAATTCAAGGTATAAACCTGCTGAAGTGCTGGTGAAGAATGAGGAAGCTTTCCTGATCAGGAGGAGAGATACGTTTGAGGATCTGCTGCGCAACCAGGTGGAGGTTTGAGTTTTTTACCGCCAAGGGAAGAAGGGCGCCAAGGAAAATTATCCAAAGCATAACGGTCCCGAATGTGAATTGCGTTTACGCGTATGAGCCTGCCAGCCCCGTAGGGGCGATATGTCAATAGAAAACAACGTTGACGAAAGCAGTTGAGCCCCATCGGGGCGACATGTCAATAGCTCCACATTATTCTCTTTCAATTATAATTGAATTAGCCTATAAATAAATCTGGAAGAAATAGCCGTTTAGGCGGGAAGGACGGTAAGTAGATGCTTTAAAGAATGAAGGGAAATACTTCTTCCGATTAAATAGTAAACTCCATTCTTTGAAACACCGACTTTGAACTTTAAACTTTCAACTACCGACTACTGACTTTCGACTACCGACTACTTCACCGTCCATTTTTTCGTGCTGCTGGTGCTAATCGGCATTTGCTGACCCATTACCTCAATGGTGCCTGTAGCTTCAGAGGAACCGCTTTTTTCCCTCAGCAGCCGGGTCCTTCCATCAAGAATTACCGTGCCGGTAGTTTTATCATTGGTGACCATTTTTAATTCCTGGCCCATCATTTCCTGCGTACTTTCCAACTTCACTTCTTCAACATAGCTGAGGGTGATGGCATCTTCCGTAATTTCTTCAACGGTATAATGAACCATGCCACCGGGAATGGTATCGGTCCATTTTTCACCCTTGGTAATTTCTTTGGCAGGAAGAATACTG
Source organism: Bacteroidota bacterium (assembly GCA_023433755.1). Lineage (GTDB taxonomy): Bacteria > Bacteroidota > Bacteroidia > Chitinophagales > Chitinophagaceae > Flavisolibacter. The sequence goes on from JAEYUA010000171.1 coordinate 1,684, forward strand.
AAGATGGATTTATCACCAATGGCAGGCGCTTTAAAACCATCTGAAAGCTGGCCGATCATGCCAGCCATCATATCTGTAGCCTCCTGTTCCTGTGCTTTTTTGAAATCATCATCCATGGTCACTGCTACTACGCGGCCCGAACCATCCAGTGTCATGGAATACTTGCTTTTGAGCGTTTTTTCCAGGGCTTTACCCGTCTGTCCCTTCATATCCGAATCTTTTTCCGAATCAAAACTTTCATTGCCCATCATGGACTGCATATCAAATTTTACCCTTTTGATCTTATGTTCGATCACGGCATTACCGTTAAGTACATCTTCCACATCAAAACTTCTTTCGATCACGGCGGCAAGGGTGGTATTACCCATGGAGGCCATGCTGCTGTTAACCGTAACGGTCATTTCCAGCTTTTTACCTTTTTCAAACCCGAGGCCATTGCCATTTTGGGCGATTGTATAAAGAGAAGCCGTTAGCAACACGGCGCAGAATAACATTTTCATGATAAAAATTTAGTATTCAAAAATGATGGATTTTTTTTGTTTCGAAGCTTTTGATTTTAATAAGGGTAGGTCTTTAAGACTAACTTTAAAGCATGGTCGTGGCAGGCACAATTGTTAAAAATGATACCGGGGCTTTTTTGAAGCTGGTACATCACCCAGTAAAGTTCAGGCTCTTCCTTTTAAAGAACCTGCCGGCTGCTTATTTCTCTGGGGTAAGGGTAAGATCAGCAAACGAAACTGAAGCCAGGGTAAGCGTACCCTTCAAATGGTTCACCCGGAATCCCTTCCGGTCCACCTATTTTGCCTGCCTTTCCATGGCAGCGGAGATGAGTACGGGTTTATTGGCCATGGCACATTTGCATAAAAGAAATCCGCCAGTTTCCATGCTGGTGACTGCTGTTCATGGGAGCTTTCATAAAAAAGCAACAGGACTGGTCACTTTTATATGTGATGAAGGTGATCGCATCAGGGAGGTAATAGAGGGGGCAGTGGAAACAGGTGAACCACAAACCATCGAAGTGAGGTCGAATGGTTATAATGAAAAAGAAGAGCTTACGGCAGTATTTACCATCACCTGGTCATTCAGGGTTAAACAGAAAAGGTAAAAGAGGAATAAATAAATTAATTATGAAGATTGCATTTCATGGCGCGGCACGCACGGTAACCGGGTCCAAACACCTGGTAACACTAAAGAATGGAAAAAAATTATTGCTCGATTGCGGCATGTTCCAGGGCATGGGAAAGGATACCGATTCGCTCAACCGCGAGTTTGGTTTTGAGCCTACAGAAATAGATGCCATGATCCTTTCGCATGCGCATATTGATCATTCCGGGCTCATTCCGCGTCTTACCAGCCAGGGTTACCAGGGAAAGATCTTTTGTACGGATGCCACGAAAGAATTATGCGGATTGCTATTGGAAGATTCAGCCGAGATCCAGGAGAATGATGTGAAGTATCATAACAAGGGTAGCAAGGCCAGCGGTGCCCCATTGCTCAAGCCACTCTATACAATTGAAGATGCCAAAAAATGTATGCGCCAGTTTCATTCAAGGAATTATGGAGAATGGTTCCCTGTGATGGATGGGGTGGAAGCCATGTTCACTGATGCGGGACATATCGTGGGCAGTGCCTGCGTGCATGTAAGGATCACGGAGAATGGCAGTACGCAGCAGATCAGTTTCAGTGGTGATGTGGGAAGATACCGTGATGTGATCCTGAAATCACCACAGGTTTTTTCACAGGCTGATTATATCATACTCGAATCAACCTATGGTAATTCATTGCATGAGGATGTGCATACATCTGTGGATCATTTACTGGAATGGGTGGAAAGGATCTGTATCCAATATAAAGGAAAGCTGATCGTGCCGGCCTTCAGCCTGGGACGCACGCAGGAGATCCTGTATGCATTTAACCAGTTGGAACTGGAGAACAGGTTGCCGAAGATTGACATTTTTTTGGATAGTCCGTTGAGCACCGCCATTACCGATGTGATCAAAAAATACCCGGGATATTTTAACAAGACGATCCAGAGGGTGATGGAATCAGATGATGATCCTTTTATGTTTCCACAGTTGAAATATATCAAGTCGGTGGATGAGTCAAAGATGCTCAACTTCCGCAATGAGCCCTGTGTGATTATTTCAGCCAGCGGCATGGCGGAGGCGGGAAGGGTGAAGCACCATATCAGCAATAATATCGAGAACAGCCGCAACGGGATACTGATGACCGGTTATTGCGAGCCCAATTCGCTGGGAGGCCGTTTGCTTACAGGGAACAAGGAGGTAGGTATTTTTGGCGTCCAGCACGAGGTGCATGCGGAGGTAGGCGCCATCAGGAGCATGAGTGCCCATGGTGATTATGAAGACCTTTCGCAGTGGCTTTCCTGCCAGGATCCCAAGCAGGTGAAAAAATTGTTCCTGGTGCATGGCGAGTATGATGTACAGGTCCCCTTCAAGAACCGCCTGGTGAAAAAAGGATTTATGGATGTGGAGATACCGGAGAGGCATTACGAGGTAGGGCTGGGGTAGGGAGGCTGTTGGCTTTTGGCCATTGGCCGTTGGCTTTTGGGAAATGGTTTAGGCATTAGGAATTTTTTTTCATCGTTCTTTAAGCCTGCCAAAGCCAATGGCTAAAGGCCAATAGCCAAAAGCCTTATTTTTTTTGGAACGATAAACCTCCCTCCCTATCTTTGCCCTCCCAAAAACGAGCCGCGTTCGTCTAAGGGCTAGGACACCACCCTTTCACGGTGGTGATACGGGTTCGAATCCCGTACGCGGTACAAGGCCTCCTTCGGGAGGCTTTTTTCATGCGACGATTCACCGCAGCATGAATCTATGATTCCAGTTACTTCGGGCGGGACTCGTCGCAATTGGACATCGCAGAATGAATCTATGATTCAAGTTACCTGGGCGGGACTTGTCGCAACTGGTTACCGCAGAATGAATCCTGCATTCTATATTCTTAGTAGGGCTCTTCGCAAGGGCTAAGCGCAGTATGCATAAAAGTTGGCTCCATCAGTACAGGATCAGTTGTTGGTGTGATTGTTCTAGAGTAAAATGAGTTTCAGAGGTAAACACCAACGGCAGTTAATTAAAAGTATATTATTTGCTTTCCGCTCCCGGCATAGAAGAAATTTTACTGACTCCTACATTAAGTTATACTTTTTGATCATTTGGAAGGTACAAGTAAATTGATGTTATGTTTCGCAATTAGGGATCAACAGGTAATACTGTATTTGTAAGGCGCATTCTATATTTTTGATGATTATACCTTCGTCATGAAGAAATCGCTTATTCTAATTATTCTTGTTTTTGCGTTTAAAGCCAGTAATAGTCAACAAAAGCTCGGAATTAAGTCAGGTATGAATATTTCCACAACTAAAAATAGTATCGCATATCCTTCAAATAAAATCGGGTGGTATGCAGGAGCTTTTTATGAGCAGCCTTTAGGTGCTAGATCTGTGTTACATTTTGAAATACTTTATTCACAAAAAGGCGATAAAACTGATAATTCTTTGGGTGGCCCTTTTCATCGCCGCTATTTTAATTATTTGTCTTTGCCCATATTGTTTGGATATAAAATAGATCCCAAAACCAAAATTTATTTAGGACCGGAAATATGTTATTTACAAAAAGTCAAAATATTCGGTTCTAATTCATCTGATAATTACCCTGTCAAAATTGACATAGGATTAAGTGTAGGGATTGGGTATCAGATATTTAAAAATTTGGGAACTGATATTCGCTACATATATGGGTTCAATACTTTTTATTATGTGAATAATTCAGGCACACGACTATCAGATAAAAGAGGAGCACACCGTGTTTTCCAGATGGGACTGTATTATGACCTTTTCAATAAAAATCAAAACTAAAACTTAACCATTGTCTGCTGTTGGTGTTCTACTCTCGGCATTATAATTTGATAATGATTACAGCTAACTAGTTTCGAAAATCTTCAAATGATCTGCAGTTTACAGGTAATTCATTCTTCAAAAAGTATATTTTATATTTTTAACTAGTAAAATATTCTTGATGAAGAAATTACTTAGCCTGAATTTTCTTGTTTTTGCATTTGCAGCTGGTAATTGCCAGCAAAAGTATGGTTTACGTTCTGGGGCAAACATTGCAACTATTAAAGGATTAACCGGGTTTCCTAAGAATCGATTGGGTTGGTATGCAGGATTATTTTTTGAGCAGCCTTTAAATAGTAATTTTTTTATGCATTTGGAAACCGCTTATACAACTAAGGGAATGAAAGTTGGTAATACTTTAAATAATTCAAATTTTGTTTTCAGGTTTAATTATATATCTATTCCCATTTTAGTAGGCTACAATTTAGATAAACGAACCAGCATTCTAGCAGGCTTGGAAGGTAGTTATAATACATCTGTCAAATGGATAGTTGATAATGATCTCAATTTGGACCGATCAGATTATTATCCACGTAAGGTTGATGCAGGAGTTTGCGTTGGGATAAACTATGATATTTTAAAAAGGTTAAGTGCGGATGTTCGATACGTTTATGGATTTATGACAATCTATAATGTAGATGATGCTGGGATAAGATATAGTGAGAAAGAAGCAGGTAATCGTGTATTCCAAATTGGAATCAGTTATAATCTTAAGTAAACAAACAACCTCAATAATTTATAATAAAGCATTCATTTTCAATTTTTGATGCCGTTGTTAATGTTTTACTCTAAACGGTGCAATTCTCTTAACAAAAACACCATCAACTAATTTATGTACCGTTAGACGATTTATGTCATCAGTTGATTCCTGATCTTCGGCAGGATAATATGGCTAACATACAAGCTTGTTCGATTTCTCTCCGTTCCGCTGCAGCCATCACTTCATTTATCAAATAGCCCATTTCATTCATACCCCCCTTGCCATCGGCCCTCCGCAGGTCTAGTTTCGCGTCCTGAAAAAAGAAATAATGAAAAATTTAGTATTGGCATTGACGATGATTCTGGCAATGGCACAAGTAAAGGCCCAGGATAGCATTCCCTCATCAAGACTGCTTCTTGATTTCCCCGTTATCGATTACCCCTTTCTGAAATACGCAGCAGAGATGTCTGCCAATAAAAGGCTGCACCTGCCTGCAGGAAGCGGATCGAATCCACAGGCAAAGGATTACCTGCGCAGTTATGAAAACCTTTCCATGCCACAGGCACTGGCCATCACCAAAGACCTTCATTCTGTCAACTATTATTTCAATAACAGGCTTTGGGATCAATGGATCAAACCTGTCAATCAAAAAAAGAGATTGCTGAACCGTGTTGCCGCACATGCTTCCGCCGGTGTGATTGACTATGCCATGGCTTACCAGTTGATGATATTCGGACCGGTATGGCTGCATGAAGAATACCACCGTTCAGGTCTTACACTCCAGGAAATCAGCAGTCATAACGATACCTATTACCGTTTTGGTAACAGCGAGGATGCAGGTGGTTCCATATCTGCTGTAAGAGATGAGGACATGGCAAGATTCAAAAGCCGTGCGCCCAAGGAAATGGTCCGTTCCTTTTCTGCCGGCATCGAATCGCAGTATGAACTGGTAAGGGAATTACGCAAGGATAATTTTTTCAAAAACACCCGCTATCCCAATGCGGTCATGAATATCCTCATCACCAAAGAAGCGGTTTCTTATGTGAATGCTTTTCTCCGGAAAGATTATGATGCCAGCATTGACTCCATGAATAAATATGGGGAGCAGGTGGCCGACCGCGATTTTGTGGGCTGGGATTTCACCGGCTGGGTTTATGATCTCTTCCGTCCGGATGAAGATTATTATGCACGTGGTGTACATCCGAACGGTGTCGGTGTCGACAGGGCTATTAAAGCCAGCCGTCTCAATGTTGAGGAATACAACTATCTCGAAAAAATGGCGAAACTGCAGTACCTGAATTTCCTGTCTCCTGCCATGATCGGCATCGACAGGATACCTCTTAAAAATGGAAGTTCTTTCAGCTTCGCCGCCAGGCATACACTCAATTCATTTGGCTATGATTTGGGATTGGACCTGTTTGGAAACTGGAAAGGTTCGCAATGGTTCATTGGATTACATGGATACCGGAACCACGACATATTTCTTCCCGGTATCGAGTTGGAAAAAAGGTATGTAAAAGCAAATTTGTTTGGAAAGGAAATGAACGTAAATACCAGGGCCATGATCTGGCTGCAGCCAAAAGACCAGGAATTCAAAACAAGGTCAGCACAGGCCGGAGGATTATTACAGGTTCGTTTGTCCATACCTATTGGCAAAACCTTTTCTTTCTATACAGAACTGGAAGGAAAGTCAGAAGGATGGGTAGCCGGTAATCCTTACCTGGACAAGAATTTTGGAGGCCGTATGGGAGTTAGCCTTGACATTTTCCGTTGATGCTATGTATGATACGCTCAGTTCAACCTCGGAGGTAACCTCCGAGGTTGGGAGGAGACGCTCCATTCTTTAGTTCACTGACTTTGAACTTTGAACTTTCAACATTGAACTGTAGACCTAAAATCTTCTCCCTATACTTAAGCCCGCATTCATGATATTATCTTCATTGAAATCAAACTGAAAGGAGCCATACATTCCAATACTGTATTTTTTAGATACACTATACCGGTAGGATAACTGGAGGTTGATCCCGGGAGAGAACTTCTTTTGTGCCTCTTTATGCTGAAGTATGACGACGGGGAATGGCAAGCCGGTAGCTGGCTCAAAAAGAACGGTGATCACATCATAAAGGGAGGAAGACTGGTACCTGTAAAAAGCACTTGTTTTAAAGGAAAGGTCATGATGGTTAGTCCTAATGAGGTTATAGCCTATTCCTCCTCCTAATTGTAATCCGGCTACCGTTGTTCTTACAGATCCATCTTGATCCATACCATCAGGAGTAGTATAAAAGAGGTAGAATTGATCATTATGAATGTTGCCTGCTATATCAATGGCATAATATATTTTTTTACGGAAGTATTTTCTGTATTCAAAATTGAAATTCAATCCCGGCATGTCACCACTACCGTGAAATGAAGGCCCCGCAGCTATAGAAAGCATTTCATCCTGCTTCTGCCCATAAGCATGAAACTGGATCAGGAGAAGCGTGAGAAAGAATATTATTTTCATGTGATGCAGTTATTGCTGGTAACTAACTAGAGAAAAATTCCTGCTTCGTCTTTGACTTTTATCGTATCTATTTCTTGTAATATACTACATGAGGGAATAAAAATTTCAACTTTAGAAGCTAGTTCCTGCTTCCTTATAGATTTCTAATGTGCATGATTTCGAATAAGAACGTATTTTTCATCTTCAGTAAAATGGTTTTTACTCAAATCAATTCATCCATGAAGTTTCAGTTTATTTTCTTCCGCAGATTAGTCAGGGTTCCAATTATGATCCTGGTTTGTTCCACCAGTTTTTTTAGTGCACTAGCCCAACAAAATGATTCATTCATCATTAATTCCATCATTCGCGAGGCCAATGAAAATTCACAAATCAAAACGCTGGGTCACCAGTTGGTTGACCTGATCGGTCCGCGTCTTGTAGGCACCCCGCAAATGCAACAGGCGCATGACTGGGCAGTCAAAACTTATTCAGACTGGGGCATCACGGCACGCAATGAAAAATGGGGTGAATGGCGCGGATGGGAAAGAGGTGTCACGCATATTGATATGGTGCATCCCCGGGTTCGTACACTCGAAGGCATGCAGCTTGCCTGGAGTCCGTCTACCAATGGTAAGACCATCACAGGGGAAACCGTCATCATTCCCGAAGTCTCTGATTCAAATGCTTTCAAAGCCTGGCTGCCTAATGTAAAGGGAAAGTTTGTGCTCATCTCCATGGAACAGCCTACCGGCAGGCCGGATTATAACTGGCAGGAATTTGCTACCAATGAATCATTCGACAAAATGAAAAAAGAACGGGAGCAGTTGCAGGTTGCCTGGAGAAAAAGACTGGCGGCTACAGGAATGAATGCAAGAGCAATGGCCAGGGCGCTTGAAAATGCCGGTGCGGCAGGGATCATACAATCCAACTGGAGCAATGGTTTTGGTGTCAATAAAATATTTGGCGCCAACACCAGGAAAGTCCCTACGATTGATATTTCGCTGGAAGATTATGGGTTGCTTTTCCGTTTAACTGAATCCGGCCAAAAGCCGCGCATCAGCGTGAGAGCGGATTCAAAAGAAAGAGGCATCGTTCCTACCTATAATACCATGGCCGAGATCAGGGGTTCGGAAAAACCTGAAGAGTATGTGATGCTCTCGGCGCATTTTGATAGCTGGGATGGTTCAGGCGGTGCTACAGATAATGCCACCGGCACGCTGGTGATGATGGAGGCTATGCGTATTCTCAAAAAATTTTACCCCAACCCTAAACGCACCATACTTGCAGGGCATTGGGGAAGCGAAGAGCAGGGACTCAATGGTTCAAGAGCTTTCGTGGAAGATCACCCGGGGATTGTAGCCAACCTGCAGGCACTGTTCAACCAGGATAATGGAACAGGAAGGGTAGTGAATCTTTCCGGGCAGGGATATTTGCATTCGTATGAATATTTAACACGCTGGCTTTCGAAAGTACCTGCGGATATTAGAACGCAGATACAGACGAATTTTCCCGGTACACCAGGCGGTGGTGGTTCTGATCATGCATCATTTGTAGCGGCGGGCGCGCCTGCGTTTTCATTGAGTTCGCTGAGCTGGTCGTATGGCAGTTATACCTGGCATACCAACCGTGATACTTACGACAAGATCGTTTGGGATGACGTGCGCAACAATGCCATCCTTACAGCCATCCTGGTTTATATGGCCTGTGAAGATCCCAACCGCACACCAAGGGAAAAGATTGTGCTGCCGGTATCCACACGCACCGGTCAGCCTGGTACCTGGCCTGAGCAGAGAAAGGCCAACCGTAAGGGCGGACTGGATTGACAGGTTTTGTGCAATAGTCGTTTGAAGCCTGGTACACAACTTAATTGTACCTGGGCTTCCTATTACCTATATCAAACAGAACAATGCATTCCTCTTCTTCTGCTAAATAAAGCTGGCCTGGTATTGGACGATCATAAATAACTAGAACGAATCAAAAAGTATGGAACAACAAACGATAACAGGAACAAAGGCATTTGGAACTGAAGCCGCGGAGTTACCGCTGAAAGAAATGCATATCAAAAGAAGAGAACCAGGTCCTCATGATGTAGAGATCGAAATTCTTTATTGCGGGGTTTGCCATTCAGACCTGCACACGGCCAGGAATGACTGGGGAGGAACGGTTTATCCTGCAGTGCCCGGGCACGAAATTGTGGGAAGAGTTTCCCGTGTAGGTTCATCAGTGAAAAAATTCAAAGCAGGTGATTTGGCTGCTGTTGGTTGCATGGTGGATTCCTGCCGCGAGTGCAGCAATTGTAAAAAGGATCTCGAGCAATATTGCACGAATGGTTTTACAGGTACCTATAATGGAGTGGATAAATATCTGGGCGGACGCACATTTGGGGGTTACTCAGAAAAAGTGGTGGTAGATGAACATTTTGTTTTGCGGATACCTGGCAACCTGGATCTCGCGGCAACGGCCCCGCTCTTATGTGCCGGTATTACTACCTGGTCACCATTAAGGCACTGGAATGTGGGCAAGGATTCGAAAGTAGCTGTTGTTGGACTGGGAGGTCTCGGGCATATGGCCATCAAACTCGCGAAGGGGTTGGGTGCTCATGTGAGTTTATTTTCAAGAAGTCCATCTAAAAAACAGGATGCTTATGATTTGGGTGCAGACCAGGTGATCATATCAACCAATGAAGATGAAATGCTGAAGGCAAAGGGCCAGTTTGACCTGGTCATTGATACGGTCCCTTACGTGCATGATCTCAATCTTTATATTCCAACACTTGCCGCAAGCGGAACGCTTGTATTGGTGGGGTATCTTGGTAAGCTGGAAGACCAGTTGAATACTGTTCCGATGGTACTGGGCAGGAAGGCTATTTCAGGATCGCTGATTGGTGGCATAGCCGAAACGCAGGAGATGCTTGATTTCTGTGGTAAACATAATATCACTTCAGAGATTGAGATCATCAATATCCAGGATATCAATGAGGCCTATGAGCGGATGATCAGGAGTGATGTGAGGTACCGTTTCGTGATTGATATGAAATCTTTGAAAAAATAGTTTGCCGCGCCAGCCATAGCTTTAGCGAAGGCTGGAGACGTGAGACGTGAAAGCCCTGCAGAAGCAGGGCTCGTAAAATTGACGATCACTATGAGAAAAATATTATTTTTTTTAAAATAACCGGGCTTAAAAAAGCCCGGTTAACACCCTTGATATGAAAATAGAAACTTGTAGTGGTTCTATACAGCAAATGTAAAAGCGTGTGCTGCTGTGTAAATTGATTCACTTCAGTTTTCATGATGATTGTAGTCAGGAGTTTCACGCAAAGGCGCTAAGGAAAAAAAGACGCGTAAGAATTGAGAGAAAATAGCCGGGGAGACGGGAAGGCGGTAAGTAGAGGCTGAAAATCGAATAGTCTTTTGTTCACCCGCAACTTCATTATCTCGGTAACTCTATAAAACAAAGAAAAAATCTCTGCGCAACCTCCTTTATCTCCTTTTCTCTGCGGTAAAAAAATCTATCCTTTGTCGCCTTCTTTCTTGGCGGTAAAAAAACCCGCGAAGCCCCCAAAACAATAATGCCCCGAAGACTCAGGGCACTATTTTCAAACGAAACGAAAACCAACGATTAAACTTGCTTTTGCAATCGTGCATACTCCTTCACTTTCACGGCAAACCACAAACTTCCGATCAGTAAAGCAATGGCACCCAGCAAAACAATAAAGTAGACATAATCATTTGCTGTCAGTGGTACATAGGATGGTCTAATTTCAGAGGGCCTGGCAAAAGGAGCTGTTTCAGCGGCTGCTGTTTTTCCTTCTGCCTTAATATATTCAATTACGTTCCGGATACTTTCATCGCTCAGGTCTGCATGGTCGGGCATGGGTATCCTGTTGAATTTTTCATACACAGCCAGTGCGTCCTTGTCACCTGCCTTTACCATCGACTGCGAGGATTTTACAAAGGAGATGATCCAGTCTTCCGACCTGCGGTCATGAACACCAGCAAGAGCAGGACCAGTCAGTACTTTATTGATATTATGACAGGCAGCACAGCGTGAGGTGAAGATCATTTTACCTTCTTCAACCGGCGGGGCTGCCTTAAGTAATGAAAAACTGAAAAGGAGAGTTGTAAGTAACAGGATTTTTGTTCTCATCGTTTGATCTTGTTTTGTTTGTCGGTCAAAATTGAAAAATTGATGTATCTCATTTCCTTACCTGCAACAGCAACGCCCATGATTTTAGTCAGCTATTACTCACGCAACAGCCTTTTCACATCGAGCATCAGTTTGTCCACATCCTCTGAATCGGTTCCATTGTAAAATCCCCTGATGCGTTTCTGTTTATCAATCAGCACCAGCAGTTCACTATGTATAAAATCATCAGGACCGCCGTCACCATCAGTGGCTACCACCAGGAAACTTTTTCTTGCCAGCCTGTAGATTTCTTTTTTATCACCCGTTAGCAGCAGCCAGTTTTTGGTGATATCCATTTTTTCCGCATACTCCTTTAATCTTTCGGGCGTATCTCTTTGCGGATCCACAGAAAAAGATGTGATCAGCAGGTCCTCCTTGTCGAGGTACTGCTGCTGTACATTTTTCAGGCTCCTGGTCATTTTAGGACAAACAACGGGGCAGTGGGTGAAGAAAAAATCCGCGATCACGATCTTGCCATTCCAGTCGGCAGATGAAGAAGTGGTGCCATGCTGGTTATTCATTTTGAAATCAGCAATCGTATGACCTGATGGTCCCAGTACCGGCAGCTTTGTGAAATGGTTCTCATACCATTTCACCACCGCATGCACGGTAAAGGGCACAACTACCACGGCTACCACAAACAGCCATATGCCGTATTTCTTCATCATGGTTGGTTAGCAAAAGTTTTTGTATCGGGTTTGATATTGGATTGCAGGGATTTTGCCCCTGAAGTGTTTTCTATTGGCATGGGGTTGTCAGGATTGAATCTTGGTGCACCCGGGCCAGGATTTTTAGTAGCATCCAAAAAGGCAGGTACATAAGAAATCACCAGGATCACGCCCATGGTAACCAGCCATGGTTTGAAAGTATCGAACAGTGGAATTCTTTTTTCATCATGAATGGTTTCACTCACCGGGAATTCGAGTTCTGTTTTTTCTGTTGTTTTCCTGAACATGGTTCCGAAGAAAGCAACCAGGAACAGCATGCCTGCAGTGAACATGATGATACCACCCACCAGTCCGAGCATGGTAGTAGGTACCCACTCCGGTGTAAAAAGCTCGTGTTTGGGATTGAGATAAGTCATACCAAGATTGGTTCTGCGGGGCTCTCCCAACAAACCTCCCCATGATAAACCGGTTGAAAAGATCAGGATACCAATGGTCCAGATATAGGGAATGATCACAACGATGCGTGGCATGAAGATCTTTTTACCGGACATCTTCGCATACATATACAGGCTCATACCAATGATGCCCAGGAATACAGGACCAGCAACCGTCATATGAAAGTGACCGGGCAACCAGGCGGTATTATGGATCACATTATTGAGCTGGCTGGAGGAATTCACGATTCCTGTAAGTCCGCCAAAGATGAAGATGATCAGTCCGCAAATCAGGTAACCAAACAAAAAACGGTTCGGATCGAGATAGGGCAGTTTGGAAAAATATCCAAGCAGGCTTTTCGCGCCTCTTCTTCTTCCTGCATATTCCAATGATGCGGCAATGGTGAAAGCTGTTATGAAACTTGGAATCGCCACACCAAAAGTGAGAATGCTCTGGAAGATTTTTACACCTTTAGTGATGGAGGGATCAGAGAACTGGTGGTGCACACCAATGGGAATGGATAATAAAAGAAATCCAAACAAAGCTATGCGACCTGCTGTGTCAGAGAATAATTTACCCCCGGCAAGTTTGGGCAGGAAATTATAGAACATGATGTAGGCAGGCAGCAGCCAGAAATACACCAGGGCATGACCAAAGAACCAAAAAAGGGTACGGGCTAATGTCACATTTACAGTCGGTGTCCAACCCATGGCCCATGGCAGTAACAAAACCAGGACCTCGTAAGCTACAGCCAGGGTACATACAAACCAGATGGTAAAATTCACCAGGTTGCCGAGAACAGCCAGTGGTGTTTTTGTATTGGGATTTTCTTTTTTCCATTTCACGTACATGCTGGCCCAGTTAAACAGGGGTACCCACGATCCAACCAGCAACAAAGCCGCACCCAGGTAAAAAAGCGGGTGGCCTTTGAGGGGTGGATAGAAAGTATAGAGCACGGATGCTTTACCAGCGAGCATAGCCCATGCAGCCATGGCGGTACCAATGGTCATCATCCAGAAGCTGATCCAACCTACTGTTTTATTGGGTTCTTTTTTCAGGTAAAAAACCATGATGGCATGCCCGAAAGCCACAGCAAAGAATGAGGTAAGCACAACGGCATTGATGACACCGTGCAGGGTGAGCCCCTGGTAGTAATCAAGTTTTGCAAAGGAAGCATCGTTGAGAACACCAGCACGGTAAATCACCTGCATGAGTCCATGATAGATGCCGATGGATAAAAGAGCGAGGGGAATGCCCAGCTCCCAGTATATTAAACGTTTCAAAGATTTTGATACTTGCATAAAAAATTCCCTTTAGGATATCAATAAACTATTTGGATGTTGGATTGTTTACAATCACCTCGGCCTGCATGTTCTGGTGACCCACACCACAGTATTCATGGCAGGTGATCTTGTACACGCCGGGTTTGTCAAATTTTACAGTCTGCTTGTTGATGTTTCCATAAACAGCCATCATATTCACATTCTTCTCAGCAATGTTGAAACCATGCACAACATCCTTGCTGGAAAGGAAAAAATCCACTTCACTGCCAACAGGAATATAGATCTGTGAAGGCTGGAACTGCCACATGGAAGCAACAGCGAAAACCTGGTAGGTCTTTTCATCCAGTTGCACCACTTTGGGTTCGGTATAGGCTTTGTCGAAAGGAAGGCATTCTGGCAGGTCATTGTATTTGCTTCTTCCATACAGCATGGAAAAAATAAATAATGATAGAACAGCTCCCGTAATGAGGATGACTCTTTTTTCAAATTTGTCTATTATCATAAAATAGGATTTAGGCCCTGTCGAGCATGGTGAAATAGATACCAAACCAGATGGCCAGGCCAAGTATTACCAGGAGGATAAAAAAGGCAATAGCTCCTTTGGGTTTGAAATTTTTGTCGAATTCCGCTTCCGTAATTCCGGGAGGGTATTCATCTCCGGGCGGAATAATAGTCTGTAAATGATCGCTGTTTTGAGTGTTTGATTGCATGGAATTGTTTTTGGATGAACAAAACTATCCGGGCCACTGGCAAAGGCCGTTGATGAGGATAACCGGGCATTATGATTTTTATCATGTTTTTCCCTGATCAAAAGACCGGTTGGTCTTTTATTTTTTTCAGCATTTTGCAGTCATGCGCCCGATCATCTCCATAAAAAAACATGAGCTGTTTTACCGTGGCAGGGAAAGTTTTCTGCGGACAGGCAAGCTGGAAAGGACCCTGGTAAGGATATCCCTGTTCAACCTGCTGATCGTGTCATTGTTGGGTGTACTGATGCGCAGCATTCCTTTGATTGACAATTTTCCACTGCTTTATAAAAATGTGTTACATGGGCATTCACATTTTGCTTTCGGCGGATGGCTGATGCCTATATTGCTGGTACAGATCATCAGGGCATTTCCGCAGGTAAAGGAAAGTATCGGCCTGGAGCATCTGAAGATGATCGCGTTTGCCTTATTGTTTTCAGCAGCAGGCATGCTCGTGACCTTTCCTTTCATGGGATATGCCCTGGCCAGCATTATTTTTTCTACGCTTTCGGTTGCTGCCAGTTTTTACCTGGTGGTAATGGTTTGGAAGGCCTTGAAAGGAAGGCAACTTAGTGTTTCCGAAAAATTCCTGAAAGCCGGGCTGGTATGGCTGGCTCTTTCCGCCATCGGTCCTTTTGCAACCGGGCCAATCATCGCGATGGGACAGCAGGGCAGTCCACTCTATTTTAATTCAGTTTATTTCTATTTGCACTTCCAGGTCAACGGGTGGTTTGTGTTCGTGATCCTTGCCTTGTTATACCGGTTAATGGAGAATAAGGGTGTTGCTGCTAATGGTGATATTAGTTTCAAACTCATGAACCTGGCGGTGGTTCCAACCTTTTTTCTTTCTGTATTATGGAACCAGCCCTCTGCTGTTTTTTATGTGATAGGAGGGGCCGGGGCGGTATTACAACTGGCCGCATTATTTTACATGGTGAAGGATTGGCAGCGGTGGAAAAACGTTTCCAGAATTTCAACGTGGATCCAGGTTGCTCTGGTAGCTTTTGTGATGAAACTGGTGCTCCAGTTCCTGGGTGCTTTTCCTTTGTTTGCTTCAATGGCTTTTGAAAATAAAAGCATCGTGATCGCGTTTCTGCACCTGGTGCTTTTGGGATTTGTGAGCCTGTTTGTGCTGGATTCCATTAGTGAGCACAGCCGCCTGGGAGAATTCCGTAACGGGATGAAATTGTTCTTGGGAGCTTTTGTGTTTACGGAATTGCTGATGGTGCTTTATGCCATGGGATCCGTTTTGGGTTTTCTGATTCCCTATTACCAGGAATTGCTTCTCGCCTTCAGTTTGTTTTTTCCTTTAGGGATATGGATGATGCTGGCCTCCTTCTATACAAGATCTACTGCGCAGCCTTTCCGGCTGGTAAGCATTTCATCTGTCCAGATATATTCTATTGCTACGCGATTGCATTGAGAATTGGGTGATGTCATTAGCTGCAAGCTGCAAGACCTTATGCGGATATACATTTCATTAAATGGGATTGTTTGATTAAGGTATTGGGGATTGAGGTGCCCCTCTCACAGCTTTTGGCTAAAGCGTGCATCTTTTCAGTTTAACCTGTCGCCCCGCTGGAGCTCATAGGTTCAATTTTCTGGGTTGACTTTAACTACTACTAATATATCGCCCCTCTGGGGCTTGGTTGCCGTTTACGATGAGTCTCTGAATAGATAAATCGTTTCCAAGCTTGAAAATAAAATCATGCTTCGACTGCGAGTAGATTGACTCAAAATAAGAATAACCTTAACTAAGCAAACCAAATTTACAAGATGCATATCCGCATAAGGTCTTGCAGCTTGCCGCTTGTCGCTTGCAGCCTTGCCGCTCTCCCCGCACTTACAAATCCTTCCTGCCAAACGACCGTATCGCCAGCAGCAATGGCACAATAATCCACAACAACATGATCCCTATGGTAATCATCATTCCCTTACCGGATTCGAAAAAACTCTGGACGATGGCCCCTGATGCACCCATCAGCGCGCTGATGTCAAGCTGCAGCATCACAAATACTCTTCCGAGGTCTATAGGGTTGAGCGCCATCAGCAGCATGATGACCTTCTCCATGGGATAATCAGCAAAGGCAAACAGTACCAGCATGATCAGGCCGTCATAAATCAAAGCGAAATAAAACCAGAGCAGGAGTGCGGCCCCGATACCCCTTGCCTTATCCTTCGATTTTACTGAAGCCAGGAAGGCGAATGAAGTGAAACAAAGCGTAAGCAGGGCACCTACAAGGATCAGGCTCAGCCCCGTGCTGGTAAATTCATAGATCAGCACAGGAACACCCACACCTATGAAGAAAGCCGTTACCAGGGAAGTAGCAATGCCCATGTATTCACTCAATATCACTTTCTTCCGGCTAAGCGGCTGTGTTAGCATGAGCTCTATGAATTCATAGGAATTATACCAGTGAATGGTTGAAAATACCATGCTCACCAGCGGAATCACGATCAGCACAATATTCAGCAGGCTTAATACAGCCTTGCTGCTGTTCTCTTCCATCTGGAAGAGACTCATCGAGATCAGGAAAAGAAACAGTGCATACGCGATCATGGTGCGGTTGCGCAGGATATCGTACAATACGTATTTGGATAGTTTGAGCATGGCTTCTTATTTGGCGATCTTCAGGTAGCTGATGTCTTTTTTATGCAGGGTATGTTTCATCATCCAGGCAATGGCCTTGCTTAATTTTTCCTCACCTGTTTCCTCCTGGATGTCTTTCATGGTGCGGTAGAAGATCATTTTCCCTTCCTGCATGTAAATCACATCAGTGGTAAGTTCTTCCAGGTCGCTGAGGATATGTGAGGTAATGAGGATGAGTTTTCCTTTCTCTTTTTCGGCTAAAATTTTTTCTTTCAGGATCTCCGCTGATAGCGGATCAAGTCCTGCCGTTGGTTCATCGAGGATCAGCACGCCGGCATCAAATAAAAACGCGAGAGCGGCACTTACTTTTTGCCTGGTACCTCCGGATAGGCTGCGCATGGATTTATCCAGGATCGTATCCAGCCTGAATTTGTAATACAGTTCTTCATCGAGGTTTTTTTGTTCACGCAGGTTTTTGATCATGCTGAACAACTGGCCGATCTTCATATTATCGGGGTACCTCCCAATCTGGGGCATGTAGCCGATCTGTTTTTTATACAGTACATTTTCATTAATGGCCACATCATCAAAATAGATCTGCCCGCTATCTGGTTTCACCAATCCTAAAATGGTTTTGATCAGCGTGGTCTTTCCAGAACCGTTTGGACCGATCAGGGAAATCACCTGCCCTTTTTTCAGTTCAGCTTTTATATCGCTCAGGGCCTGCAGCCGCCGGAATCTTTTATTGATGTTTTCAATCCTGATCATAATGCTAAGGGTTTCATTAATGGTTGTTCATCAGCCAGGTTTTCCGGCGTGAGACTGGGAATGGCTTTTTCAGCCTTATCCAGCAGTGAGGCCGTAAAACTCCGGAGCATGAGTACGGAATTTGGATTCTGTTCAATGATCATGGCATACAAACTCACCGGGTGGTAGGGGATGTCGCCGAAACCATTCCTGTCAATATCATAACCTTCATATTTATCCCAGTAATTATTATAAAACCGGTTCAGTGTTAATGAGCCGTTAGTGGCAATATCGAAAGTGTTGCCCTGGAAATTATTATGATAGACTTCGCTCTCACTGCAGTTGGCCTGCATACGCAGCGACCATCCGTTTGCATTAAAAAGGTTCATGCCAATCATGATCCGGTTGCTTCCTTCCATGAGAATGGCAACTGTGTTCTGTTGAAAGATATTGTGCAGGATCCTGCTGTCGGAGATATCCTTTAGCAAAATGCCGTAGGCGCTGGATCCCCAGTTGCGGTCGAAATGATTTTTCATCATCAGCACTTTGTTGGAATACATAACGGCCACACCGGCGCCATTGTTCCTGAAGATGTTTTCCATGTAAGTATCGTTATGGGAAAACATGAAATGAAGCCCGTAACGGATATTACCCCTGCTTGTATTATTGCTGATGAAGGAATGTGTTACAAATTCAAAATAGATCCCGTCCCTGTGTCCTTCAATGGTATTGTCTTCCACTACCATATCCGCACATTTCCACAGGTGGATGCCGTTGCCGGAATTATGTTCACTCTTCGGAATGCCTTTGATATTATTGCTGGCAATTATGGAATAGGTGGTGTTGGCAACATGTATGGCGAAATAGGATTCGGTGATGGTATTTCCTTCCACAATCACGTACCGGGCATCAATGATTTTTACCGCGGCGTAATCATTCATGGAACTGATGCCTGAGCGGGTGAAATGAAATCCCCTTACAACAATGCGTTCACCGGAAAGTGTCAGGTTCTCAAACTGGTTCTCTCCATCAATCACAGGCATGTTTACTCCTATGAGATGTATGGATTTTTCCAAAACTATCGGGCCTTCCCGGTAATTGCCTTCCTGCACCAGCACGGTATCCCCATGCGCTGCCAGTGCAATCCCTTCCTTAATGGTTGTCACCACCTGGCTTTTGCCTACCACGATCGTGCGTGCCTGTAAAAGCAGCATGGTCGTGGAGAACAATATGGTCAGCAGCAATCTCATTTGATGATATTATAAAGGGTAGCCCAGTCGGTTACTTTTCCTTCCAGTTCGGCTGCTTTTTTTTCTGCTTCCGCTTTGGAAGCAAAGGCCGCGGCATTACTGCCCATGGGGCTTTTCAGTTTGCTGCTTAATACAAAAACGGCGGTATCCACATTCAGCCACCTGTCTTTTGCCTGGTAATCTACGAGCAGGGTTTTACGGATATTCTTCAATTCCACGCCACGTCGTTCCATAAAGGCTGCCATACAATGGGCATCATCGAATTTGAAAATTTTTCCCTTCTTGGAAATAATCTCTCCTCCGAATTTCGCGTCCATAATTGTCATTTTGCATTCAGTGCACTGGTCCTTGCCGTAGTTAATGTTTTCGGGTTTGGCGTTGCAACTGCTGATGCCTAAAGCAAGGATAATCATACCGATGGCGCTGCCTGTTTTAGTTTTTATAGTATGGTTTGATTTCATTTTTCTTGTTCTTTTCCATTCTAAAAAAAGCACAATAAAGAATACAAGGCTGGAAATGATCAGGAACCATCCCCCTGTATCCGGGTAAGAGAAAGCGTCGAAGTTCAATAATTTTTTATGACCGATCACGGGTGGCTGGTAGGAGAGTCCCGGTACCTGGATGGGAGCGGTTGGATCCAGCTCGTGTCCGTACTTATAACCCCACATATAAAAGTCAACCATGGCCGCGATGGCGAATAAGATGATGATGATGCAATAAGTCCAGAGCAGTTTGCGGCTGCCACTGATGGCCGTTGCCAGTCCGAGCAGGATGAAAAAGCCGATCACGTACACGAGGTAATTGAATTCGGGGAACATGTCTTCCTTGATATGTTTCATCCCTATGTAATGATTCAGTCCATTAATGATCTCTACTTCGCCGGAAAGTTTATCAAGCCAGATGTACATGGTAAGGCCTTCGGGATATTGGGGCGCAATGAGGTAAATGAACCATACAGGGAAAAAATAGGTAGCGATCAGGGCGAGGGAGGCAAGGGCAATCATTATCCTGGAAACTGTGCTCATCTTTTTCATAGAACCTGTTTTAAAAAAAATCCGGGACCAGGTGGGCCCGGATCTTATGATGCAAAAATTCTTTCATTTATTTTTTAGCGGGCGGCAGCAATACTGCATCCACCACGTGAATGATACCATTGGAAGCCGGGATGGAAGCAATGATATTGGCGCCATTGACTGTAACCTTATCACCTTCTTTTTTGATGGTAACATTATCACCATTTACCTGGTTGAAAGTCTGTCCGTCATTCATGTACTCTGCTTTCAGTACACCTACATAAACATGGTATTGAAGGATGTTTACCAGGTCATCCCTGTTCTCATCTTTCATCAGGTTGTCCAGTGTTTCTTTTGGTACTTTTTCAAAAGCCGCATTTGTTGGCGCGAATACTGTGAAAGGACCCGCATTGGAAAGGTCATCCACCAGTTGCGCCTGTTTAACAGCGGCCACAAGTGTTGTGTGATCCGGAGATCCGGCCGCCACTTTCACTACATCCTTTTGCGATTCATCATCAACAACTGCATCCTGTCCACCGGTCAGTGTAGTTTCGGAATTCGTATTCTCACTGGCTGTGGTGGTGTCATTGGCACATGACATCATGCAGGTGAACACCAGCGTTGCCAGGAATGTGTTCAAAATCTTTTTCATAAAACGTAGTTTGGTATAAAGCAGCTCCTGTGATGGAGCTGCTTTTGTTTGGTTGATTATCTTTTAACTGTGCTGCTTGAATCAGGTCTGTTGGATGGCTGGTTGGTACCGGTGCTGAACAGCAATGGTATATTGCTGCCGGCTGGTGATACCCTCAGGTAACCCGACATTTCCTGGTGAAGAGCTGAACAGAAGTCCGTACAATAGAATGGATACATACCCGCTTTTGTAGGCTTGAACATCAGGGTCTGTGTTTCACCCGGCATGATCAGCATTTCCGCAGTGGGTGCGCCTTTGATGGCAAATCCGTGCGGGATATCCCAATCCTGCTCCAGGTTGGTCACATGGAAATAGATCTCATCACCAACACGTACGCCTTCAATATTATCCGGTGTGAGGTGTGAACGGATGGCAGTCATCCATACATGCACCTGGTTGCCGCGGCGTTCTACTTTCATTTGTCCTTCGCCTTTTGCCACAAAAGGATGCGCATTCTCTTCTATCTTATAAATCTTCTTTTGTTTTTTCATGAGCATGTCCGCGGGAATTGCTTCAGCATAGTGCGGTTCACCAGTTGTGGGAAAATCCAGGACGAGTTTCATCTTATCACCGCTGATGTCATACAACTGTGCACTCTGGGTCAGTTCAGGACCTGTTGGCAGGTACCTGTCTTTGGTGATCTTATTATAAGCGATCACGTATTTGCCATGAGGTTTAGCAGTTGGTCCGCCGGGAATGGAAAGGTGACCAATAGAATAATAAGTAGGCACACGGTCCAGTACTTTCAGATCGCTCAGGCTCCATTTTACGATTTCGGAGGAAACGAACATGGATGTATAAGCATTTCCTTTACCATCAAACTCGGTGTGTAATGGTCCAAGGCCTGGCTTCTGCACCTCGCCATGAAGGGCGGCTTCGTATTTAATTACAGGAATACCGTCATATTCACCGTCGAAATTTTTAGCGGCGATGGCCTGCTGTAATTTGGTGAAAGAAAATACCGGGATTGTTGCTGCCAGTTTTCCGGAAGCCACAATGTATTCACCGGTAGGATCTGTATCGGTTCCGTGAGGTGATTTGGGACAGGGGATCATATAAAGCATGTCAGGGCAATCAGCCGGATCCAGCACCAGCACTTCAGTTTTGATGGTTGAAGTGGCGGAATGGGTTTTTTCATCCATCACGTTATGAGCATAACGAACAGCCTGTTTTTTACCCTTGCCTGCTTTTACATACTCTTCTGCTTTTTTCCAGTTTACTGCCATGATAAAATCCTTATCCTTGGCAGAAGCATTTACTTCAAGAAGTGTATTGGCTTTTTCTGAATTATAACAGCTAAAGAAAAACCAGCCATGGGATTTTCCCTTACCTGCTCTAGACAGGTCAAAGTTTACTCCCGGAGTCCTGATCTGGAAGGCAATATTCATGCCTCCTGAATTAGGATCAACAGAAACAAAGCTGATGGATCCTTTGAAATTATCCTTGTAGGTATTAATGGGAACATCCTGGTTCTGGTCATCCAGCGGAACACTGAACCTGGTGGCAGCCACCACGTACTCCGAATTCATGGTAATGAAAGGAGAGGCGTGGTTACCTGCACTGTTAGGGATCTCGAGGATCTCTGCAGTGCGGAAGGTGGTAAGGTCGATCCTTGCCAGCCTCGGGGTATTGTTGCCGTTGGCAAAAGCCCAGCGGCCGTCGTGCTCACCATTGGTTTGTGAAAGCGCGATGTGGTGCTGGTCATCCCAGGGAACAAAACCATGAGAAGTGTTCAGCATGGGTTTGGTTTCTTCGGTGTAACCATAACCACTTTCGGGGTTAACGGAAAAAACAGGGACGATCCTGAATAATCGTCCGGAGGGAATACCATAAATGCCGACCTGGCCATTGAACCCCCCGGAAACGATATTATAGAATTCATCATATTTGCCCGGCGCAACATATGCCCTTGAGGCATCGCCGCCGGCTGCGGATTGAGCAGTTTTCGGCTTGCAACTGAAAACAGTGCCTGTGGCTGCGATCACTAAAGCAGCAACCAGGCATTTTGTGGAAGAGAGCACCATATATTTAGATTTGGTTATTGACGGTTACTTGGTTATTGAACGCCATCATTATTGCGCATAAATTCAAGGATCGACCTGGCCTCGTCCTTACTGATATTCTGGTTAGGCATCCTCACGAGACACTGCTCCAGTAGCTTCTGGGCCTCAGGATCCTTTTCCAGCATCATGTCCACATTGGTGATCATGTTCATGATCCAGTGTGGTTCTCTTTTTGTGGTCAGGCCTTTCCAACCCGGACCTACCAGTTTTTCATCAGTCAGCTTGTGGCAGCTCTGGCATTTCATATCATAAATACCCTTGCCTGCTGCAACCCAGTCCTGGTTCAAAGGAGTGGTCAGTTGTACATCGCCGGGCTGGATCATGTCACCATGTACCTCGTTGTCCCCGGTTGCTTCAGTGGTACCATTTTCTGTACCCGCTTGATTGTCGGAGCCTCCGTCTGAACAACTGGCAACAAATAAAACTGCGGAAAACATTAGGGCCGTTGCTAGAATCGATCTTTTCATTTTTTGCTGATTTATGGTTTAAAAAGGACTCCAATGTCTTAAATCGGAATCTGTCAAAAATATTTGGGTATGAAGGCGTCAAAGTTGATCATCCTCATATTGATTGCTGATAATTATCAGGTGGACAAAAAACCGGGAAAGATAGTTTTGAAATGAAGTGACTTCCATGTTTTCCAAAACCTTCGGATATGCCTTGAGAGGTATCCTGCTGATTGTTTATTACCATAATGAAAAAAGCAGGGTGCAGGTGGATGAGATATCCTCACAACTCTGCGTGCCCCGGCCATTCATGAGTAAAGTGTTGAAAAACCTTGCAAAGTCCGGAATCATCGGATCAGTAAAAGGTCCCGGTGGTGGCTTTTATGTCAATGAGCAAACAATGTCCACTTCGGTTTTCAGAGTACTGACAATTACGGATGGAGCTGAGCAATTCTCCAATTGTGCATTAAGACTCCACACCTGCAATTTGCAAAATCCATGCCCTTTACACAAACAGGTTTATAGTGTAAGGGAAAAATTGAAATTCCAGTTACAAGCTACGAAAATTAAAGACCTGGTTGGGAAAAATGAAGAAGATTTTATATCAACAATTGTTACTAATTCTTCAATGATGAAATAAAAATCGTACCGTGATGAATATAAACAATCCGCTGATTGATTTTACTGACAGTATTGCCGGTATCGTCCGTTCTGATTACAGAACTGCGGATGTATTTAACCGTTATGATATTTCTTTCTGCCGTGAAGGACAGCTCACCATCAGCCAGGCCTGCCGGGAAAAAAAGATTGAATCGGGCATGCTCCTGGCAGATCTGCAAAGGGTAACCCGCAATGTTCTTTTATCCAACCACATCCAGTTTTCATCATGGGATGTAGGTTTCCTGGTTGACTATATCCTCAATGTACACCATGCTTACCTTCACCGCATCATGCCAATTCTGGGTACGGGTTTGCGCACTGTTTGTGTTACTCACAGGCACCAGTACCCGGAACTATCGCAGGTGCTGGAAATTTATGAAGATGCCGAAGTGCTCATTCAAGCTCACCTTCGCCATGAGGAGGAAATCATTTTTCCTTACATCAAACAAATAGAAAATGCCCACAGGCGTAAGGAATCCTACGCACATCTTTTTGTTCGCACACTGAGAAAACCTCTTCACAATATAGAAACCGAGCACCGGCGTATCCGCAATGTGCTCAATGACCTGCGCATGCAATCCAATTATTTTCAGGTTCCCGCGGAAACCTGTACACAACAGCATGTAGTCTATTCACGTCTTCGTGAATGGGATGCGGATCTTGAACAGCATGCCTGGCTCGAAAACCAGGTTCTTTTTCCCAAAGCCATTCTAATGGAAAAGGAATTGTTGCAATTATAACTATACTTATGTTTGCAGCCAATAGGGGTAATTTTTAATTACCATGGATTTATTATGCCGGGAACTATGCACCAGTTTGAACAAAGCCATATCACTTCATTGTTTGAAAATGCAACCGAAGGATTTGTGGTGGCCAATAAAAGCGGGATCATCATTCTTGTAAATCCTTCCGCCTGCCGCATGTTTGGCTATACTGAAGAAGAACTCAAAGGACGTCCCGTGGAACTGCTGATACCGCAGCATTACCGCAGGGGCCATGAAAAATTACGTGATGATTTTTACCACGATCCGCGTAACCGCGTAATGGGTCACGGACGTGACCTTTACGGGGCACGTAAGGATGGAAAAAATATTCCGCTCGAAGTGAGCCTTAGTACCTATGTGCAGGATGGTGAGCGTTACGTGATCGCCTTCATAGTGGATATCACCCATCGCAAGGAAATTGAAAACAGCATGATCCGCCAGCAGGAACAACTGGAAAGGGTTACCAGTGAAATGAGGCAGCTCAATACCGAACTGGAAGCTAAAGTGGAAGAACGCACCATCATTCTCAAGGAAGCCTTGCAAAGGCTGGAAGAATCCCAGCTTGAATTAAGCGAAGCCCTTGACAAGGAAAGGCAGCTTAATGAGATTAAAAGCCGTTTTGTTTCCATGGCTTCACACGAATTCCGTACCCCGCTCAGTACCGTGCTTTCATCAGCTTCTCTTTTGTCGAAATATACCAAAACAGAAGAGCAGGAAAAAAGAAACAGGCATATTGATAAGATCAAAGGCTCTGTAAAACATTTAAACGACCTGCTGGAAGATTTTCTTTCCCTGGGCAAGCTCGATGAAGGCAAGGTGGGCACGGTGTGGCATGATATCAATTTGAGAGAAACCCTCCAGGATACGATTGATGAAATGAAAGGACTGGTGAAAGCCAACCAGCAGATCCTTTACATTCATATGGGCAATGAAGAGATATGCAGTGATAAAAAACTGATCAAAAACATCATTATCAATCTTGTTTCAAATGCTATCAAATTCTCAGAGGAACATGCTACCATTCATGTCAACAGCACGGTAAAGGAAGACCTGGCCCAGGTTTCCGTGAGAGATGAAGGCATTGGTATTTCTGAAGATGACCAGCATCACCTGTTTACTTCTTTTTTCCGTGGCAAAAACGCCATCAATATACAGGGAACAGGGCTGGGGCTGCATATTGTAAAACGATATTTAGATTTGCTGGGCGGTGAGGTGTTCATAAAAAGTGAGCTGGGCAGGGGCACTACCATTACATTTACTATACCCGTAAAACCAAATACAAATGAGTAAGACGATTCTGGTTATTGATGACAATAATGATATCAGGGAAAATACAGCAGAGATCCTGGAACTGGCAGGTTATAAAACCTATACGGCCGAAAACGGTAAAAAAGGCGTGGAAGCCGCTGTCAGGGAAAAACCTTCAGTGATCGTATGCGATATCATGATGCCGGAACTGGATGGTTACGGTGTGTTGCACCTCCTGCGAAAAAATCCCGATACTCAGAACATCCCTTTCATTTTCCTGACTGCAAAAACCGAAAGAAGTGATTTCAGGAAAGGCATGGAAATGGGGGCTGATGATTATATCACCAAACCATTTGATGATATAGAGCTGCTGAATGCCGTGGAAACCCGTCTCAAAAAATCACAGATTCTCGATCAGCAGTACTCTTCCTCTCCACAGGGTCTTACACAGTTTCTGAAAGATGTGAAGAGTGCCGGGTTGATCCAGCAGCTCTCAGAGAAATATGAAGTGGAAGGTTATGATAAAAAACAGATCCTTTACCAGGAAGGGAAAAGACCACGCTTCCTTTATTACCTCGTAAAGGGTAAGGTAAAAGCTTTTAAATCACATGAAGACGGTAAGGAATATATCACCAACCTATACAGCGAAGGTGATTTCCTGGGATACACAGCACTTATCGGCGACGCCAACTATGATGATAGCGCCAGCGTGCTGGAAGACGCGGAGATTATGCAGATACCTCGCGACGATTTCCAGAAAATGGTCTATAATGATATCAGCATTGCCTCCAAGTTCATTCATATCATTACACAAAATGTAAAGGAAAAGGAAGAAAGATTGCTGAGCCTGGCCTATAGTTCTCTTCGTAAGCGGGTTGCCAAAGCTCTCGTTGATATCGTGGAAAAATTCCATTTGAAGGAGCAGACCAATCCCATCGAGATTTCCCGAGAGGATATTGCCCAGTATGTTGGCACAGCTACGGAATCTCTCATCCGGACACTCAGTGATTTTAAAGCAGAAAAACATATCGACATTAAAAGCGGGAAGATCATCGTTAATAATGTAGAGAAGCTGAAAAACCTGTTGTACTGAGTTAGCCTTCCAAAAAATACTTCAATCTGCGCCAGGCACCTGCCTGGCGTTTTTTGTTAAGGGTTAGCTGCTACCCTGACCAATGTCCTGATTTGGGGTAACATAAGTCATGCTAAGGCCTTGTGGGTCACGGTATTTT
>JAEYUA010000175.1 GCA_023433755.1 Bacteroidota bacterium
GGAAGTGTGATGGCTGCGCCGAAAGAACCGCCTCCAGCTTTTTACCGATCTCGCTGATTAATGTTTCTGCTTGCATAACTCAAAAGAAGAAGGGAACGTTTTCGTTCCCTTCCTTCGTTCTTAGCCTTTGCAAATGTAAGCGAAAGGCCGTATTCGGACCAAATCTTTTTGCCAATGGCCATTGGCTATTGGCCATTGGCCTTCTCTTTCTCTTTCTTCCTAAAAAACCCTCTCAACAAAAAATTATGCTGCAGCGCTTCCAGGTTCTCATCCAGTTTTTGCGAGCCGGCCTGGAGATTGGCCAGGGTGCGTTTCAGGTTTTCACCAGCCTCCTTATCATGCAAAAGCACTCCGGCCGGGGACCCGCTGCTGTTCAGGTTTTCACTCACCTCCTTGATATTATTACTGGCCAGTTTCAGGTTGTCGGAAACCACGTTGGCTGATTTTGAAAATGCACTGAGCTGGGCGGCCGTGCTCCTGAGATTGCTGAAAATAAGCGTGTCGGTTACCAGGTCATTGGTGAGGGAACCGGGCGACTGCAGCTTGGCCGCGTAATCAGAAACCTGGGCCGTTAACCTTTGCGCATTGGTGGAGGCCTGCCTCAGACTCACCACGGCAGCTTCCAAAGTATTGGCCAGGGTTTCATCTTTCAGCAGTTTACCTACTGATCCTTCACCCGCTTCCAGTCTTTCGGAGATCATTTTAATATTACCCGTAATGGCTAACAGGTTCTGGTTGTTCTTTTGAAAAGTAGCCAGGATCTCGTCTGTATTCAAACCATTTTCCACGGCCACAATATCATCTTCCGCGATAGCCGGACCGGTTGGTGATCCGCCTGAAAGCACCACTATCTTGTTGCCGATAAAACCTTCGGAGCTGATCTTGGCTTTCGCGTCTTTTTTGATAAATGGCTGGGCCTTGGTTTCAATGTTCATGATCACCTCCACTTTTGAATCAGGCGTGAAATTGATCTCCCTGATAGTTCCCACCTTCACACCGGAATACCATACATTATTTCCTTCCTGCAATCCACCTACATCATCAAACACCGCTTTTACATGGATCTTTTTCTCAAATGTTTTTTTCTGTCCTCCAAGCGTGAGCAGTCCCACCACAAAAATCAGGATGCCTACCACAATGAAGACACCCACGGTCACCGCTTTCCTGTTGTTATTGCTTTTCATTTATGCTGTATAAAATTATAATCGTAAAAACTTTTGATCCGCTCATCATGTGATGCAAAGACCTCATCAAAACTGCCCTGCGCAATAAATTTTCCATCCAGCAGCATGGCAATCCTGTCTCCTGTTGATTTAGCGCAGGTCAAATCATGCGTGATGATGATGGAACTGGTATGATACTTTTCCTGCACTTCGTTGATCAGCTCATTGATCTCAATGCTGGTGATGGGATCCAGGCCTGCCGTTGGTTCATCATACAACATGATCTCTGGTTTGATGATCAGGGTTCTCGCGATACCGATCCGCTTCCGCTGACCGCCCGATAATTCCGATGGCATCTGGTCCTTCGTCTGCAGCAGTCCCACTGAATCCAGCACTTCATCAATGGATCTTTCCACTTCTGCCCTTGACAGGTTTCGGTAATTCTGTACCAGGGGGAATTCAAGATTTTCACCCACTGTCATACTATCATACAATGCACTATTCTGGAAAGAAAATCCCAACTTCAACCGGAGCGCTCTCAGTTCCTTTTCATTCAGCTCTTCCACTTCCATTCCTAAAACATTCACCCGTCCCCGGTCAGGTTTAAGCAGACCAGCAATGATCTTGATCAAAACAGATTTTCCTGTACCGGACCTTCCCAGCACCACTACATTTTCTCTTTTATGCACATCCAGGTCAACACCTCTTAATACATGATTCCTACCAAAGGATTTATACAATCCATTTATGGTGATCACCTTTTCCCTGCTTTCTTTCCGGTCATCCATTTCTTAAAAAATTTGAAAGCTGAACAATGATGATCTCTTCTATAAAAATCAAAAACATGGAAGTAACCACCGAGGCATTTGCTGCCAGGCCCACTCCCATGGTTCCCTGCGAGGCATTCCATCCTTTGTAACTGCTGACGATGCCGATGGTAAAACCAAACACCAGCGCCTTCACCAGTGACGTGAAATAATCAAGAAAGGATATGGATGAAAAAGCATTCTCGAAAAATGTGGTCATGCTGGTTTGCTCATTCGCATTGATATCAAGAAAAGAACCCATCATGGCAACGAATGCGGTATAAAACATCAGCAAGGGGATCATGAGTGTAGTAGCCATTACCCTCGTCACTACTAAATATTTATAAGGGTTGATGGCGGAAACCTCCATCGCGTCTATCTGCTCCGTTACCTTCATGGATCCAAGTTCAGCCCCTATGCTGCTTCCCACTTTTCCCGCACAGATGAGCGCGGTTACCAGGGGTGCCAGCGCCCGCATAATGGCGATCGATACCAGGGAAGGCAGCCAGGAAGTCGCTCCAAAATCTGCCAGCGAGGGCCTCGACTGTTTGGTAAAAACAAGCCCCGTAATGAATCCCGTTATTGAGATCAGCGGCAGGGATTTATAGCCGATCTGGTAACATTGGCGCATCACTTCCTTCCACTGGTAGGGAGGAAGAAATACTTCCTTGAAAAACCGCATGGCAAATGAAAACGCGTGATAAATCCCCAGGAAAAAGTTTTCCAGCTTACCCGGTGTCCTTACTTCCTCCTCCGCAGCCTTTGTCTCGTCCATATGGTTGTCTTATGCAAACGGTGAACCAGCCAAAGGCCAATGGCCAATGGCTAATGGCCTTTGGCTAATGCGGTTAATTGAAATCGATAGGGGGTAGGCCTTTTTCCTTTAAAGCCTTACGGTACTGTTTCATGTACTTGCGGTTTTTCTTCACGCCAATGCTGCTGGCCATGCCGCTGAAGGTCATTTTTACAATATAATTGAAGAAGGAACGGTCTTTAAGGCGTTCAAAATATACGGTGCCGGTGCGGCCCTTGTTATGTTTGCGGATGATGAAGGTATTGGCCAAAAAGGTGGCAAGGCGGCTTCCCAGGCTGGTCTTGTTGCGGTCGGCGTCTTTCACAAGTTTGATGCGCAAATCGTGGTAATACATATTCATTTCCCCAATTGCCAGTTCTTCGTGCCCGATGGCTCTCATGTGAAAAGAATCGATGGTGCCGGAGGTGATCATAACATTGGACAAGGGTACCAGCACAGGATTCAAAAAAGAAACGGTGGTGGGCCGGAGCCTGAGGTTCATCAAAAATCCTTTCAGGGTATCGGTATAAGATTCTTTCACACTGAGGCGCAGTTCGGCTGAATCCATAAGAAAGGCATTTACTGTAAGCTGCAGGCTGTCCTGCGCGTTCGTGTCACGGTTTTTTACATTGGACAATTCCGCTTCCATATTGGTTAGAAGCAAAGTGCCTTCCGCCCTGGTCTTCGCATTTTTCTCCGTATAACTCAACCAGCCGTTCACCACCTTCACTTTCCCCACTTCCACGGGCATGGTTATGCGCCGGATCATGTCCACCGGCAATGGTTTGAGCATGCCTGACTGAAATGGTGGCGCCTTATCCCTGTAAACAGTGATCAAAGGATCGGTAATGGTGATATTTTCGGCGATCAGGGAACTATCTTTTTCAAATCTTTCCAGGTCAAATCCATCCATCACCAGCGAACCGGTTTTGAGTGTGATATAATCGGTCTGGAATTGCGCCCGCGCCATCACAGAATCCCTGTGCCGGGTGGGCTGGTATTGAAAAGAATCCAGCGATAGCATTTTTTTGTCAGAACTGTATTCGGCATTATACCATTTTAATGTTTTGATGCTGTCGGAATAATAGCCAGTAGTGGTACGCATCCATGCAGCAATATTATCCTTCAGTAACCGGCTTACATCCGTTACGGAAGCAGAGGAAAGGCTGAGATTTCCGAATGAGGCTTCTGATAAGGATAGGGTATTATTTTTTCCCAATGCAAAACTGTTGGGATTCCTGAGATATAAACGGTCGATCACCGCGGCCCAACCCCTGTTATCACCGCTGCGTAATAGCAGTTGGGAGAGTTCCGCTTCCACCTTTCCATCTTCCACACCTATCACATCACCATTGGGTTTCTTAAAAGTGGCGGATTGAGATCGCAATGAAAGCTGGTCCAGCCGCAAGCCTTCTTCATTGTATTGAAAACCTCCTGCTTCGAGCAAACCATTTTCACTGCGGGGCAGGTTGATAACCGTGGATGAATCATTTTTATGAATAGCGATTTTTATATCGGGTTCAATGGCCCGCATACTGCCGATGCGAATGGGCATTGAAACTGTTGACGGCCTCCGGGCAGTATCACTGGAATGTTTATGAACCAGCAGCCCTGGTTTGGTAAGTAAAAGCCCGTCAACATCCAGCCTGCCGTTAAACAGGCTGTTGATATCTGCCGAAAACTGCACCTGGGGAATGGTAGCTAAAGTGCTGTCCAAAATATTAATAGACCTGAAGGACAATCCTTCAATGGTGGAAGTGCGCTCGCTGGAGATATCATAAGATGCGGCATTGATTGAAGTATTGGATTTCCTGAACTGCAGCGCTGATCCTTTCATTTCCAAACCATCTACCATTATTTCATCAGACAGGTCTTTCACCAGCGAGGCAAGTCTCAATGATTTTACTTCTGTAGTGATATTGGTTTCTCCATTCACAAAACTCAGGCGGGTATTGTTTCCGGAGATATTGGAGAGATTAATTTTAGAGGGCCCTTTGGATCCACCTGCTGACGCACCTGGATTCAGGGATACCTGCGCACTGCTCCATTTGAGTCCATCAATCAGCATGGTTTCCGAATTTTCATCAATCAGCAGGTTATTGATATAGACATTATTTACAAGGGCCGTAGTGGCTTTTGAACGGCTGTTGATGGAAATCTTGTCGGCATGAATCAGCTCTTTACCTGAATAGGCGGCGTTGATGATGACGGCGGAAATATCTTTCACATTGATCACTGCGTTTGAAAATGAAAGCCGGTCCACCGCTTCACGCAAGCCTGTGATCTCTTCGAGGTTGCTGTTCATGGTGAGATTGGCGTTACGTATTTTGAGAGAGGTAGTTGGACTCAATTGCATATCAATCTGCCCGTTCACCAATGAGATTCTTTCCAGGGTAATAACGTCATCAAGTACGCGTAACGAGCGGAAGATGCTGTTTTTGTTATTGCGTTTATTGACCGGGGTTCTCTTTACATACCTGATCACGGGGTCATAGAGCACGGCCTCGCGGGCCACCAGGCTTTCTTCAAATATGAGCTGGTACCAGTCGAGCCCCGTCAGTTCAAAATAAGGAATGCGAAAATCCCGTTCGCTTCTTCTTTTATCGGGTGAAGAAGTGGTGGTGACGGCGAAATTATTCAACGTGATTTTGTTGTTTTCGAAATGGATGCTGTCGAAGGTGTAAGCAGCGGAACTGTCTTCATTATACAAATGATAATCACGCACCAGCATATCGAAACGGTCGACTGTTACCGGTTGCGAGGAATCAGCATAAATGCGCAATCCTCTCATTTCAAAATCATCCTTATTTGAGTTGAAGAGTGACCTGTTGTTTTTACCGGTGATATTAATATGGATGCCAGCGCTTTTAACACCCACGTAGGCCAGGTCCAGGTCACCGGTCAGTTCCTGTATGATCTTTTCCGGGTCAGGTCTTTTAGCTTTTGTATTGGAGCTGGCAACAGAAGTATTGATGTTGATATCGAATTGCGGATTTTCGCAGTAAACCGAATCAGCCTTGATCAGGTTGTAGCTATACATGGCGCCAAAGTCAACCCCGCCCAGGATCAGCTTGTCGAAAAATATTTTGTAATTACTGGTAAGGCTGTCACCTCCCCTGGCGGTGACGGTGCAACTATCAAACTCGATCCGTTTGTTGAACAGGTTCAACTGGAAATGACGGAAGGCCAGGTTGTGCCGCCCACCAGGAAGTGAAATATTCTGGAAGGAAGTGGTGAGGTCTACGGTTTGTTCTTCGGGAATGAATTCATCTCTTTTACCATCAACACCAGGTTTCCTGACCAGGTTAAAATCAATGTTGGAAATATAGACCGGCTCTGATCCCGGTTTGATTTTGTTGATCAGCTTTACGCTGGCATCAACAATGGCGATGCGCTGGATGCTGAAAGCCTCTAGGGCATCGAGCATGGAATAATAGATCTCGCCCATTTGGCGTGGAATGGAGATCTCCTCAAAATTTTGTTTTTTGGTAGTATCCTTCCGCCATTGTGTGATCACGATATCGGGTTGCAGGATATGGATGGAATCGATGGTCACCTGGCGATTGGTAAGCAGGGGCCAGAACGAGCCCACCCGCATGGAAAGCCGGTCGAAGTTGATGCGATAGCTCACATCCGCTGTGGTGCTGTCAGTGCTCACCAGGCTGGCCTCTTTTACGGTGAGGTCATTGGTAAAAAAATTATAGCTCACCTGGGAAAGTTCCAGTTTGAGTTTGCCTTTGGATTCTGTGAAAACCACGTTGCGGATCATGCGGCGGGCGTTGTTCACGAACCAGATATGCAGGCCTACCCCCAAAGCGGCGATGATCCCAAAGGTGATCAGGGTCGCTTTGATGAAACGTTTTTGTTTAAGGGGAAGCGTTTTACCAGGCATAGTTCTAAGATACTCCTGCAAATTGATGACCATGTTTGGTTGGGACCAGAATTTCCCATGTTTTAGGAGGATTTAACACCCCCCACCCCCTTTAGGGTTGGGGAGGGGGGTATCTTTGAAACATGTCCATCGTAAAGTTTCTTTTTTATGCTTTTTTGATTTACCTGGCCTGGAAGCTGGTCTTCAACCTGGTGATCCCGGTGTACCGCACCACCAAAAAAGTAAAACGCGGCTTCAGGGAAATGCAGCAGAAAATGGAAGAAGCCCAAAGGCAGCAGCAACAGCAGTCCCGCCCGCAACCCATCCCTGAGAAAAAGCCAATTGAGGGAGATTATATTGAGTTTGAGGAAGTGAAATGAAGTTCGGAGTTCAAAGTTTAAAGTTCAAAGCCACAGTCATTAAAGAATGATGTGTACTTTCTAGTCAGTAGTCGAAAGTCAGTATTATCACTTCATACCTTTTCTCTGTGGTCAAGAACACACTGTTCTTTGATACACACAAGCCAATGGCCAAAGGCCAATAGCCAATAGCCTTTCTCCTCTGCGTTATCTCTTTTTCTCTGCGGTAAAAGTCTGAATCAGGATTTGCAGGATTATAAGATGATCAGGATGAGTGCTTGGTGATTGAGAATGATTCACCCTAGCCAATAGCCAATGGCCAACAGCCATAAGCCTTTCTCCTCTGCGTTATCTCTTTTTTCCTCCGTCAGCAGTCCGCGTGTCGCTGAAGCTTTAGCGGAGGCACAAGCTCCAGCGAAGGCTGATCCTTTCTCTGCGGTAAAAGAAATCAATGTTCTTTGATATACCCAAGCCAATGGCCAATGGCCAACAGCTATAAGCCTTCTCAAACTCCAAAACCAATTTATTCCCTCCCTTTTCCTATTTTTGCCGCCGCCTCCGGGCAGGATCCTTAGCTCAGACGGTTAGAGCATCTGACTCATAATCAGAGGGTCGCTGGTTCGATCCCAGCAGGA